>CAZDGO010000336.1:0-3042 GCA_964504825.1 uncultured Gaiellales bacterium | reverse complement strand
CGGGTCGGCCGACGCCTCCTTTGAACGTCTGGTTCTGGACATCATGACGGTCGATGCATGGACGCCGCTGAACCACCTCTTGGTGGTCGCGGGGATCACCCTCGTCTTCGCGGGAGTGTTCTACGGGCGCCTTGCAGCACGGCGGGACGAATCCGCTGAATCGCGCTCGACCCGGTCCTCTTCGCTCGGCCTCGTAGAAGCCGGAATGTTGGTCGGGGCGCTCGATCTGCTCTTCGCGACCTTCGTGGCTCTCCAGATCCCTCACTTCTTCGGGGGTAGCTGGACTCTTGCATCTACACCCGGCCTCACCGCGGCCGAGTACGCACGCCGTGGGTTCTTCGAGCTGATAGTCGTCGAGGCTGTGGCCGTCCCGATTCTTCTCGGAGCGGAGTCGATCATGCGGGGCAAAGCACGGCGACAGGTGACGGCCTTCCGCATCCTCGCCGGGATCAACCTCGGGCTTCTCGGGGCGATCGCGGCCTCGGCTGCGCTGCGTCTGCTGCTCTACCGATCCGCCTTCGGCCTGACCGAGTCCCGCGTCTACGCCGGGGCCGTGCTCATGTGGCTGGCATCGGTGCTGGTGGTGCTGGCGGTCACCGTGCTGACCGGTCGGCACGAGAGGTTCGCCTTTGCCGCCATCATCGCCGGCTTCACGGTGCTGCTCGCGCTGAACGCCGCCAACCCCGACGGACTCATCGCCTCGACCAATCTTGCCCGGGCCGAGAAGGGAGCCCCCGTCGGCGCCGACTACAACGGAAGATCCTTCGATGTCGCCTACAATGCCGGCCTCAGCGCCGATGCGGCGCCGATCCTCCTCGCGGGCATGGGGTCGCTGGATGGCCCGGACCGCACGCGACTCGTCGAACTGCTCCGCCAGCGTCAGGTTTCACGCGGCGCGGACGGCTGGAGGTCGTGGAACCTGGCCCGCTTGCGAGCTCGGGCGAGGGAGATCCCCGATGTTCACTCCTCCTACCGCTTGAAGATCAGCGCCATATTGATCAGGTAGATCAGCACGCCGACGGCAAAGGCCAGCGACCCCACCAGCACGACGACGGAGCTCCCCGCGATCATTCCCGCCGCCACGGTTAGAACGCCGACTCCGTAGACCGCCCAGCCCACCTTGCCCAGGCCCGGTTCATACAGGGAATCCAGCTTGGGCACGGGCTTCTTGCCCACCAGGTCGGCATACTTGTGCAACCAAGCCAAAAAGGTGTTGATCTTGTACATGTGGCCCAGGATCATCATGCCGATCCAACCGAACAGGCCCAGCCAGAGAGCGGTCCTCCAGATCCAATGGTTGGCCTCCAAGCCGGCGATGATCCCCGCCTCTGCCATGGCTAAAGCCACGACCCAGATCACAACGCCCGAGAGGGCGAACGGGTAGACGATATCCGGCATCCGCCGCCGCCGTTGCAGGTAGAGCATAACGATCTGCCAGGCAAAGAGCGCCGCACCCACCAGAATGGCCGCAACCGCGACCGCCGCCACAGGCGCCGATCCGCCGGCCACTGAGATGGCCCCCAGGAGTATGAGCCCCAGGGAGGTCAGCGCCAGCTGAGTGTACGCCACGCGATGGTTGATGCGATCCTCAGCCAGGGTGAACATGCCTATGAGTTTGTAGCCCACCCCGTAGGCTAGGAGCGAGAAGAAGCCGGCCAGCCCGAGGGCCCCGTGGCCTGCCAGGCTGGGCGCATGACTGCCCTGCAGGAAGCCATAGCGTCGATTGAACACCAGCAGCACGCCCATCACTACCAGCCACAGGAACGCCGAGAACGAGGCCACCACGTGAGTGGCCACCAGACTCTCGGCCGGGGTCGCCGCTATGAGCGTGCCGATCATGACCACCAGGTACAGCGTCGCTGCCAGGGCGGTCAATACGCCGCCCGCGATCAGCCAAGACGACCCGCTTGTCCAAAAGCCGTAGAGCAGCAACAGCAGACCCGGGAGAAGAAGGTAGAACACCCAGCCGGCCAGCCGCTCCGACGACACCCGCACCTGCAGAGCCACCGGCACCAGCTGGAGACTGGCCCCGATCACGGTCATGGTGACCCAACCCAGTGTGGCCAGATGCAGCATGAAGAGCATCCGAGGCGCGATGAACAAGCCCACAAGCGTGTCCCGCTCGAAGGGCAGTAGAACCGTGAACACAGCGAGGGCGATCGTCGCAGTCACGATGTACCGATACGGCACCGAGAGCGAGGGGGCGTCTTTGCCGGAGATTCCTCCGCCGCCCGGGCTCATTCGGTCGCCTTGAGAATCAGGATCTCCTTGCGGTCAGGTCCCAGGTCCCAGACACGATAGCGGTGACCCTGCTGCTCGAGCTTCGCGGTGAGATGTGGCGGCATGCGCAGATGATGCACCAGAAGCAGGTCACCCGGCGAAAGCGGAGCCAGGCCCTCGAGCACCTTCACCATCGGGATCGGCGGAGTGAGGTCGTCGGGGGTGATCGTGACCACAGCCGCCACTAGTTCCTCCCCCGGCGGCGCGTCGGCCGCGAAGAGTGACTCGATGTCGACCGCGGCCGCCGGGGCAGCATCGACTACCCCCACCACCACATCTGCAACCGCGGGCGTCGTCTCGGGACGAGTAGCACCATGAGGATGCGGGTCGTCGGCATCAGTGTCGGCCGAGACCTGCCGCTCACGGTAGAAGGTGATCAGCCAGTCGTCGGGGCCCAGTTCTTCCACCCAGTGAGCGAACCCCTTCGCGCCCAGCACTCCGTAGAGGGGGAACGGCTGGAAGGTGTTGCGGAGGCGGAACGCCTGGCCGGGCAGCACAGTCCGCGCGGTGTCCTGGATCACGAAGAAGGGGTCTTCTCCCCGGTGCTGCATCTCGCGAGCATCGAGGTCGGCTACCACAGCGGCCTGGTCGAGCCACGCGGGAGGCTGGTCGGATCCCACGGGGCCGGCAGGCGCTCCGCCGAGCATGGCTCCCAGCACAGGAGTCGACATGATCGCCTCGGTGCCGCGTCCGGAGCCCGTTTCGACCGACGCAGTCGCGGCGGCGGCAGTGGCGCCCAGCGCGACCGCCAGGTCCGCGGGG
>CAZDGO010000335.1:0-3052 GCA_964504825.1 uncultured Gaiellales bacterium | reverse complement strand
CCGCCCTTGCCCTGGCGAACGGTGATCTCGTTGCGGGAGAAGTCAACGTCCTTGACCCGGAGGCGCAGGCACTCCATGAGGCGGAGCCCGGCTCCGTAAAGGAGCGAAGCTATGAGCCACTTGTCGCCGGCCAGGTGGTCGAGAACAGCCTTCACCTCCTCGCGCGTCATGACCACCGGCAGGTGTGTGCCCTGTCTGGCGCGGATCACTCCGTCCAAGCTGCCGACTTCGCGGTCAAGGACGTGCCGGTAGAGGAAGAGCAGCGCGGATAGGGCCTGGTTCTGCGTCGACGCGCCGACCTTCTCCCGCAGGGCAAGGTGCGTCAGGAACGCGTTGATCTCGGGCTCACTCATCTCTGCCGGGTGGCGTACATCGTGGAAGTAGATGAAGCGCTTGACCCACCCACAGTAGGCCTGCTCCGTGCGAGGGCTGTAGTGTCGAGACCGCAGGGCTTCCCGAAGTTGGTCCAGCAACTTGGGCGCGCGGAGCTGACTCTCCCGCCCACGCGACTCGATCTGGGGGAGAAACCCTGCCATCGTCGGAAACCTCACTTCCGCACTGATTGTGCTGCGATTCTGCCACGCTTGGAGGCCACACGGGAATCGGACTTTGGTTGGAGTCGGGCGAGTGGGTCGCTCGGGCTCACGTCAACGCGTGACTGACGACCCTGCGCGCCCAGGCGGCGGCGCAGGACCCGCCTCCCACGCAGCAAGACTTCCCGCGCCGGCTCCGGTTCCGGGCTCGGTACTGCCGGCAAGCAACTCCCAGGCCCGCAACCCCAAGGTGAGTGAGACCAGGTCGTCGTTCGCGCTCAGGCTCAGTCCCAGCAGCGCCTCGATGCGCTCGAGCCGCTTGGTGAGGGTGTTGCGGTGCATGTGCAGGGCCGCGGCGGCCGCCCCCACCGAACGATCGGCTTCTAGGTAGGCCTTCAAGGTGTCGACCAGATGACTGTGCCGACGCCGGTCGTGTTCCACCAAGGGCGCGACGGTGTCCTCGTAGATGGCCACCAGGGCTTCGGGGCTCTGCGTCTCCAACAGGCGTTCCTCGGGGTGGAGTTGGTCGAAGAACCTGATCCGCCGTCCGCCGCGGCGCTTGGCGAGATCCGCAGCCTCCAGCGCCTGCCGGAACGCACTCGGCGCGGCTGCGGGACCACGCCCCGGCGCCGACACCCCGATGCTCACCGTGATGGCTCCCACCTCCTGCTCGGTGGTGCGGCTGAGGGGGGCGAAGGTCCGCTCGGCCGCCGCGCGATCGGTGTCGCCGAACTGTATCAGCACCGCCACGGTGTCGCTCTTCGGCACCGTCAGATAGGGGAGCCCGTGATCGCCGAGGAATCGCTCCGCACTCTCCACTAGCGCCGTCTTCAGCTCCTGGATCTGCTCCTCGGTGCGGTCGCTGCCTCGAGAATAACGGCCCGTGACGTCTTCGATATCCAACACCGCCACGCGCCACCAGGCGGAAGCATCAAGACCGTGGTAGACCATGCGCTCGCGCAGATCGCGCTCGCTCCCGATGCCCGAGACCAGATCGTCGAGCAGGCCCACGCGCATGCGCCGTTCCAGCGCGGCGACATCGCGTTCGCGCAGCCGATCGAGGGTGATGAGTTTCTGGGCGAAGGAGAGCGTGGTCTCGGCGAGTTCCGGGATGGGGCGATTCGCGTACGCGGCTACCAAGACCCGGTCGACCCGGCCGTAGAGGCAGGCCTCCCGATATGACACCCGGTAGCCGGAGAACTGGAACGACGGGAGCGGCTCGTGTCGCTCGCGGTGTTCGCGGTAACCACCCCATAACGCCTTCCGGCTGCGAGCGCTGAATCGAGCCTGAGTCTGGGCTTCGGCCACAAGTTCGCCCTGGCCGTCGAACAGGAAGACGGTGGTCTCCAGCAGCTCGGCCAGCTGCGCCACGAGGTCGGCGGGCCCTCGCTCCTCGAGCAAGAGTTCGAGCAGGTGGCTTTGTAGCGACAGGGTGCGTCGCAGTCGGTAGGTGTCCTGGGAGCTGAGGGCCAGGTACACATACGCGGTGATGCGGCGGAACGGCACGCTCATCGGCGCGGTGAACAGCGGTAACGACAGCTCCTGGGCGCGGCGCACCATCACCTCCGGGAGCGTGTCCACGTAGTGTCCCAAGGAGATGCCGATGCCGGCCATGCCGGCTCGGGCCATCGCCTCCACGAGTCTCGCTCCGAACGCGGGGTCGGACACCAGGTTGAGCCCGGTCGACAGGAGCAGACTGCGGGGCACCATCCACGGGGTCGGATCCTCAAGCTCCGAGAGGTGGATGCCCTCGACGGCCTCGTCCCCACGATGTTCGCCGGCGAGGAGCCCCAGCCCGAACTCGGTCTCCGCGAGAAGATCGCGGATGGTCAGCGCGGGGCGCGACGAGTCTCGGCCGGAACGGCTAGCTGGACCCATCTATGTATGCAGTCTGCTGCATTCGTATCCCACGACAGTGCATGATACCACTGGACACGGTCACCCCACGGCGGTAGCCTGGTTGTGCAGACCAGGTCTCGTTCCCGCGCGCTCTCACGAGCCCGGGCCGTCCACAGGAGGACCGTGCCCATGTCCGTCACCGCCAGCCCCGTTGTGCTCATCCCCGAGTTCAAAGCGCACTATGGCCTCGTGCCCAACTACATCAACGGGTCTTTCGTCCCGTCCGAAAGCAGCCGCATCCTCAAAGTCGACAACCCGGCCACGGGCAAGGAGATAGCCACTGTGGGCATGTCCACGGCCGCCGAGGTCGACGCCGCTGCCCAGGCTGCGCACGCCGCCTACCACGATTGGCGTAGGGTGCCACCGCAGGTGCGGGTGCAGTACCTCTTTAAGATGAAGCACGCGATGGAGGAACATCTCGAGGATCTGGCGCGCGTGGTCACGCAGGAACACGGCAAGAGTCTGGAAGAGGCACGCGGCTCCGTGGCACGGGGCATCGAACATCTCGAGGTGGCCTGCGGGATGCCGTCGCTGATGATGGGCTACAACCTGGAGGACGGCGCCGCCCCCGGCATCGACGAAGAGATGATCCGCCAGCCCATGGGCGTGTTCTCGTGTAT
>CAZDGO010000334.1:0-3055 GCA_964504825.1 uncultured Gaiellales bacterium | reverse complement strand
ATGAGCGGGCGGGTACCCGGCGAGGAGGACCAGCACTCCCACTACCGCAAGGGAGCGTCGGGTGATTGGAGGAATCACCTGGACGGCGAAGCCGAGGAGGCGGTGGCGGCACTCGCCGGGGATGTGATCGCCGGCTTTCGGTTCGACTGACGCCACAGATTAGAGCGTGTCCCGCGCACGTAGGAGAGCAGAGGGAGATATTGACGACCGGCCTTTCCATCGACACACGCAGGAGCATCCGGTGACCAGCGGCGTTCGGTCCTTCAGTCGGGTCCTCGCCGACTCCCGGCGCGCTCCGTCTAACCACCTGGATCGCAGGCTGATCATCGCTGTCTTCGCCCTGATACCTGTCGCGACCTTCGGCTTCGGAGTCGGTCTCAGATTCGGCGGCTGGGTCTGGCTCATCATCTTGGTGGCCGAAGGCGCGGCGCTGTTGTCGGGCCCCCTCATTCTACCGGCCCTGGTGTTCCTTATCCCTTATGGCGCGTACCTCGCCTACGGGCTCGTGTCACTTCTGTGGACGCCGCGCTTCATTTGGGGGTCGCAGAGCCTGGCGCAGCTCAGTACGTTCGCGGTCTCGTACCTGTTGGCCTTTCGGGTCTTCCGGCGTGGGCAGGTCACCCTGCCAGAGCTGCACAGGCTGGCGCTGCGCGTCCTGCCGGCGATCTTCGTGGTTGCCGTCCTCAATGTAGCGCTGGATCCGCAGATCCGGATCTTCTGGTCGCTCGGCCCGAATGACCGCTTCGTCGCGATCGCTTTGGTGGGCGTCTTCGTGGTCGGGACCGCAGCCAGCCCCCGCCGCGTGGTGCTGCTCGCGGGAGCCGCCTGCTTAGGGCTCATCGCGATCTCTGGCGGGCGGATGGCCTTTGCAACTCTTGCGCTCGCCGTCGTCCTGTCCCCTGGGCTGGGAATCAAGCGGAGCACGCGGCTCGCGCTCTTCGGGGTCGGGGCGGCCTTGGTCCTGTTGGCCATCCCGACCCAGGCCTTTCAGGACCGCTTCTTCTTTGCGTCGGGCGGTGACGTTTCGACCCTTGCGGAGGGGCGTTTCAATACCGCTGGTCGTTCCGACAACTGGCCGGCGGTGGTCGCCGACTGCAATCGCGTGGCCTTGAAGGGCTACGGTCTGGGCGGTTCGGCGGACGTCATGGATCGGGTCACCGCCGGAAAGGCCATCCACCCTCATAACGACTACCTCCGCACCTACTGCGAAGGAGGCTTGCCGATGGCCGCGACCTTCTGGCTCTTCTTCGTGGGGGTGGGATATCGAGCATGGCGGCTCAAAAGGGCCCGGATCCAATCGACCGCCTCCCCAACTACCCTGTTGCTCCTGCTTGCCCTGTTCATGCTCTCGATTACCGACAACATCATCGTCTACACGGCGATCTACATGGCGCCGGCGGCCGTTATCTTCGCTGCTTCGGATGTGCAGTACGTGCGGGCCACCTCCCCGGCCCACCGCTGACCAGCGCCGACGTCATTTCCAGTGCGACAGGTCGCGATCGACGAGGCTTTCGAGCAGTTCGACGTCGGGCAGTAGGGCTTGACGCAGCGCGAGTCTTAAGGACGACGACAGCGCCGGTCGGTCCTCTTCGAACGGGATCGTCCGATCCCGGAACCTCTGCACCACCCTGTCCACCCCCACAGCCCGCAGCGCGCGGATCAGTGGTTCGAGCCTTCTGGTCCGCGCGGCGCTTCGGGTGCGCTCGAAGAAGCGATTCAGGCGCGGGTATTGCGGACGCCCAGAGACGTTGACCGGGTCTGCGACGTTCGACGGAAGGACGACATCGACTTGGAGGAATTCAAGGAGCCGACTTGCGACCGCTTCGGGCGACTGGAGGAGGTCGTCGTAGAACAGCACACAGATCTGGTCGCGGCTGAAGTGGTCGAGGTAGCGCGCCAAGTGGCGGCCGTACCGGTGCCGATCGACCAGGAAAGGCTGCCTCCTCAATACGTCGTCGAGAGGCGCCGGCCGGACCACTCCTCTTTGGATGCGATACACGCACTGCGACTCGAGCGCACTAACGGGGTCCCGTAGGATGGCGAACAGGAAGACGTCCGAGTTGTGCTCTTTGATCCTGATGGGCGCCGACGCATTCCACAAGTACGTCGGCGTCACCTCGCCGATCAGTTGGCCGGGCTCGGCCGAAGAGAAGTTGCGAAGGTACCAAGAAACCGGCATATCGTAGTTGGGATTGCGCGTATCGGGGTTTTCGTACGATATTTCGTTGAAGTAGCGGAGTTCCTTTCGCTCCGGTAGATAGACCTGCGGATGAGAGCGGAGCACTTCGGCGATCCAACTCGTCCCGGATTTGGCAGCGCCGATGCCGAGGAAGTCGACCTTGTCCTTCAGATGACTCATGGATCTCGCCTGCAGTGTGGCACAGGATGGTAGATGCGTGAACGCGGCCGCCGGTAAAGCGACAACCTGGTACCCCCCAGCAGGAGTGTACCGATTGGGACGACAAAAGCCCCCACCGAGCTCGCCAGTGCCGCAAGGCCAAGGCGAGCGGTGTTGCCGAGTGTCTCGATGCTCGTCAGCTTTGCCTCGGACCGGCTGGCGATGAGCTCGAACCGGTACGGCACGGAGATACTTTCCACGGTGACGGCCACAATCGACACGAGCGCGAGCCCGCGGATGTCATACGCTGCCGGCACGAGAGCCGCCATCACATTGGCCGGCCAATCGAAGCCAGCTATCAGGGCGTAGCCGGCCCCGAGGACGATCACCAAGCCGAAGAAGACGGTGTTCGTTCGGTTCGCCCGCGCCTCGTCTCGGCTTAGCGCGGATTCCATTGCCCGTGGGCCGATCGCGGCAGACAAGCCTCGAGCGGTCACGGTAACCGGCCGGCTGACGATTCGGGCGGCCTCGGCAAAACCAAGCACCGCGCTACCGGCGAGGTGGACCACGACGCCGGCGACCAAGAAGCCGGTGACCTCCGGGAGGAGCCCCAGGACTGTTAGCCACGACCCCTGCCTCGCCAGGCTACCGACGTGGAGCGGACCAGGCGGCCGTCGCCGCAGAGCACCGCGGCTCATCGCGAGCGCGAGGGTGAGC
>CAZDGO010000333.1:0-3061 GCA_964504825.1 uncultured Gaiellales bacterium | reverse complement strand
GGTGACCTCGCTGGCCACCTTCGCGCTCAGTCTGTATATGTTGACGGCTTTCGATACCAAGACGGCCGCCTTTCAGTTCCAGGAGAACTTCGTCTGGGTCAAGAGCTTCGGCATCAACTATCACGTGGGCGTCGACGGTATATCGATGCTGCTGATACTGCTGACGACGTTCCTCTCGGTGATCGCCATCATCGGCTCGTGGAACTACGTCAAAGATCGCGAGCTCGCCTTCTTCATCAGTCTGCTCCTCTTGGAGACCGGCATGCTCGGCGTGTTCGGGGCCATGGATCTCTTTCTCTTCTACATGTTCTGGGAGATTCAGCTCATCCCCATGTATTTCCTGATCGGGATATGGGGAGGAGCCCGGCGCATCTATGCGGCCATCAAGTTCTTCCTCTACACCTTCGCGGGCTCTGTGCTGATGCTGGTCGCCATGCTGGGCATCGTGTGGTGGTACAACAAGAGCAGCGGCACCATGACTTTCGACATTTTGACCCTGCAAAAGGCCGGCTTCCCGTCGAACGTCCAGTCGTGGGCTTTCCTTGCGTTCTTTGTGGCCTTCGCCATCAAGGTGCCCATGTTCCCTGTGCACACGTGGCTTCCCGATGCCCATGTGGAAGCGCCCACAGCCGGTTCGGTGATACTGGCCGGCGTTCTGCTGAAGATGGGCGTGTACGGGATGATCCGCTTCTGTGTCGGCTTCTTCCCTGAAGCTACGGTAAAAGCGGTGCCTTATGTGATGGTGCTGTCGATCATCGCCATCATCTACGGAGCCTGCGTATCTCTGGTGCAGCCCGACATGAAGAAGCTGGTCGCGTACTCGTCGGTCAGCCACATGGGGTTCATCACGGCCGGCCTCTTCACCTTCAACGCGCAAGGAGTGGAGGGGTCGGTGCTGCAGATGGTCAATCACGGCATCCTCACGGGAGCACTCTTCCAGATGGTGGGCTTCTTCTACGAGCGCACGCACACCCGGGAGATCAAGGACTATGGGGGTATGGCCCGGCCGCTACCGGTGGCCGCGGCGTTCTTCAGCCTGTTCGTGCTGGGCAGTCTGGGGTTGCCCGGCCTCAACGGGTTCGTGGGGGAGTTCCTCATCCTGTTGGGTGTCTTCCAGTACTCCAAGATCGCGGCCGCCCTGGCCTCGATCGGCATCATTCTGGGGGCGGCCTACCTCTTGTGGATGTACCAGCGCACCATGTTCCAAGAGCTGACCAACAAGAAGTGGCTCGATCTCAAAGACCTGAACCTGCGCGAGATCTTCACGCTTGTGCCGCTGGCCGCCGCCGCGCTGTTCATCGGTCTTTATCCGGCGCCATTTCTGGAGATGCTGCACGCGCCCACCCAGAGCATCCTAGCTCAGGTGCAGCCCTTCCTGGCTGAGAAACAGTCGATCGTGCAGCTGGCGAGCTCCTTCCTGGGAGGGTTCTAGATGAAGGCCTCTGATCTCGTCACCATCCTCCCCGAACTCATCCTGGTGTTGGCTGCCTGTCTCATCCTGGTCGTGGAACCCTTCTTGAAGAAGGACAAGACGGCCGGTGTGGCCATCGCTCTGACGGCGCTCATAGCCGCGGGGGTGGTCGCCTTGGGTCTCGGTGGGGAGCCTCGGTCCTCGTTCAACCACATGGTGGTGTTGAACGACTACGCTCGTTTCTTCGCGGTGCTCTTTTCCGCGGCTGGGGTGCTCACCGTGCTGATGACTCCGCGCTACCTAGAGGCATATGACCGGCACCTGGGTGAGTTCTACGCCCTTCTTCTCTTTGCGGTGGTGGGCATGGACCTCATGGCCGCTTCGCGCGACTTCATCGCCTTCTATGTGGGGCTGGAACTCATGGCGATCAGCAGCTATCTGCTCGCCGGCTTCTTGCGCTATCAGGTCAAGTCGAACGAAGCGGCGCTGAAGTATTTCCTGACCGGAGCCTTCGCGTCGGCGATCACCCTGTATGGCGTGTCGCTGGTTTACGGCCTCACGGGGGCGACCAACTACGAGCAGGTCGGCCAGGCGCTCATGGCGTCGGGCAACACGACCGCCGTGGCCTTTGCCACCGCTTTAGTGCTTGCGGGCACCGGATTCAAAGTCTCGGTGGCCCCCTTCCACATGTGGACCCCTGACGTGTACGAGGGCGCTCCCACGCCGGTAGCAGCTTTCTTTTCGGTCGGTCCCAAGGCGGCCGGCTTCGCGGCCATCCTCACGATCTTCGTGACCGTGTTCGCGGTGTCCGCCGGCACGTGGAGCGCGCTGTTCATCGCCCTCTCTCTGGTCACGATGGCGGTGGGCAATCTGTTCGCTCTGGTGCAGAAGAACATCAAGCGGATGCTGGCCTATTCCTCCATCGCCCACGTGGGCTACCTGTTGGCGGCGCTCGGGGCGCTTGGACGTGGCGACGATTTCCTGCCCGGCCAGGCCATCTTGCTCTATCTCGCCGCCTATACGTTCATGAACATGGGCGCGTTCGGTATCTTGGCCTATCTGAAGACACAGTCGGAGGATTTCGACTACTCGCTTGCCGATCTGGCCGGCTTGGGCCGCCGGGCACCATGGGCCGCGGTCCTGATGTCACTGTTCCTGTTCTCCCTGACGGGAATCCCGGGAACGGCTGGGTTCATCGGCAAGTTCTACCTGTTCAACTCGGTCGTGCGGGCCGACCTGACCTGGCTGGCGGTCATCGCCGTGATCTTCAGCGCGGTGTCCGCGTTCTACTATCTGCGGGTGATCATGTACATGTTCTTCCGCGAGCCCGAAGTGGAGTTCGCCACCAAGGAACCCATCAATGGCCCCATGGCCGCCTCGCTGGTCCTCAGCGCGATCGGAGTGCTGGTGATCGGCCTACTGCCCTCGGCATTTTGGAGCGCCGCGCAGAGCGCCTGGGGGAACATGTTCGGTTAGTCTTCGCCGGGGGCGCGTCGCCGCACGGCATGACGGGCGCTACGGGATGCGGCTCACCGCAGCCGAGAACTCGTCGATGCTGAAGGCCTTCAGGGCCGTCGTGCGGACGCTGCCAAGCGAAGCGCGCGAGAGCGGCAAGAGTGCGGAGATTCCCGTCGGGATCGAGGATTGCAG
>CAZDGO010000332.1:0-3069 GCA_964504825.1 uncultured Gaiellales bacterium | reverse complement strand
AGAACACGCGCAAGGTGCTCACCGACCATCTGGACTCGCGGAAGCCTTCAGTGGTGGTCGTGCGCGCGCCCTGCATCCTGCATACGCGGGAACGGCACGCCGCTCCGGTCGTGGACACCGACATATGCGATGCGTGCGGCCAATGTCTCAACATCGGCTGTGCTCCCATCATGAATCGAGGAGACCACGTGGAGATCGACGCGTTGCTGTGCGTCGGCTGTGACTACTGCGTCGAGGTCTGCCCCAAGGACGCGATCGTCTCGCGACGCGCGGATGAGGAAGGGGGCGCGTGATGGTTCGGGGGAAACGGGACTTCCTGCTCGCTGGTGTGGGCGGTCAAGGCACCATCTTGGCGAGCGACATCTTGGTGGAAGTAGGCCTCGCCGCGGGATACGACGTGAAGAAGTCGGAGGTGCACGGCATGGCCCAGCGGGGCGGCTCGGTCGAGAGCCAGGTGCGCTGGGGAGACAAGGTCTATTCGCCCACCATCGAGCGGGGCACCGCCGACTTCCTGATCGGCTTCGAGATGCTCGAGGTGGCCCGTTGGGTCGACTTCATGAAGCCCGGCGCCGACGTCATCGTCAACCGTTACCGTATCGCGCCGCCCAGCGTGAACTCTGGGCAGGCCAAGTATCCCGAAGAGGCCGACATCACCCGTCTGCTGGAGACCCGCGCGGGTCGCGTGGTGTGGGTGGATGCCACCATGGAAGCTGCCGCGTTGGGCAATGCTGCTCTGGCCGGCGTCATCCTGCTGGGTCTGCTGGCCGCCCAACTGGAGATGGAACCCCAGGTGTGGTTGACGGTGATCGAGAGGCTCGTACCGGCCAGGTTCGTGCAGCTCAATCTGGATGCCTTCCGGCTCGGTTTCGGGATGGTCGGCTAACGGCCCGCGCGGCAGTTTCTTCAGCCCTGACGAGAGCGCGAGAGAGAGGAGGACGGCGATGAGCAAGACCCACGTGTCGGAGACCCGTCGCGAGGTGATCGTCGACTCCGCGCTGCGCCTCATCCTGAAGAAGGGGTACGACGGCACCACGGTGGACGACGTGGCGGCCATGGCCGGAGTGAGCAAAGGCTTGGTCTCGTATCACTTTGCTAAGAAGGACGAACTGTTCCGCGCGGTCCTCGAGCGGATCGTGGCTAAGCTGGAGAGCGATCTGGAGGCGGTGCACCGCTGCGACCTGCCTGCCGGCGAACGGCTACGCCTCTACTTCCGCAATCTCTTCGAGAGCGAAGAGCGGACACGTCATTACTACACCGTGCTTGTCGATTTTCTCGCCCAGGCGCCACGCGAGGCTTCGGTGCGCAACTACACGCAGACCATCTACCAGACGATCCTGCGCTACGTCGAGATGACGATCCGTGACGGCGTCGAGGCCGGGGAGTTCCGACAGGTAGACGTCAAGTTGGGCGCCGCGACCGTGGTGGCCCTTACCGAGGGGTTCATCTTCCAGTGGCTCTACAACCCCGACGGCATCACCTTGGCTCAGGCCCACGTGGTCAGCGATGCGCTGCTGACTGAGTACTTGGTCACCGGAACGGAAGGCTAGGACGTGTTGACCAGGGGAATCGGAGGGGAGCCACATGGACACTGTTGCTGACGACATTTTTCGCGGCCTGACCGTGCTCAGTCTGGAGCAGGCGACCGTGCTGCCGTATCTCACCTTCCGTTTGGCTCAGGACGGGGTGCGCATCATCCGTCTGGAACATCCGGTGATGTGTGATCCCAACAGGCTCATCGGCGAACCCTTCCTGCCCGGCCACGAGAAGATGTGCAGCTACTTCTTCGCGGTCAACTGCGGCAAGGAAGCGGTGACCCTGAACCTCAAAGATCCCCGGGCGCAGGAACTCCTGCGACGCATGATCGTGGATCTCGACGTGGACGTCTTCGCCACGAACCAGCTGCCAAAGAACTATGGACCCTTGGGCGTCGACTACGACAGCCTGGCCGCGGTGAAACCCGACCTGATCTGGGTGGGCATCACCGGCTTTGGTCCCGATTCGAACGAGGCGGCATACGATCCTATCCTGCAGGCGCGCGGCGGGCTCATGGACCTCACCGGCGAGGCCGACGGCGATCCGCAAGTGGTGGGCATCCCGCTGCCCGACATGGGCACGAGCGAGCACGCCTACGGTCAGATCATGAAGGCCCTCTACAAACGCTCGGTGACCGGCGAGGGCAGCCGCATCGACCTGGCCATGATCGATTCTACGGCTTCCTGGCTCACGCAGCCCGTGACGATGGCGATGACCTTCGACCGGCCCATGACCCGGCGGGGCAACACGCATGAGTTCTTCGGTCCGGTCAGCGTCTTCCCCACCGGTGACGGCTTCGTCTATATCGCGTTGGGCAACGACGTGCAGTGGCAGCGTCTGCTGGCGGTGCCCGGCTTCGAAGACTTGGCCGATCCCGCGTACGAGACCAACTCCGGGCGTATCGCCGACATGGCCGGCTTGAACGCCAAGCTGGCCGACGCCACCAGCCGCTTCACAACCGTCGCACTGCTCGAGACCTTCCGCGCGGCTACCATCCCCATCGCAAAGGTGCAGGCGGTGCGAGAGATGTGCGCAGACTCGGCGGTGGCTCCCAAACTGCTGCACAGCACCGACCCGGCCACAGGCTTCGAGGTAACCCTCGCGCCGCCGCCGGTGATGACCGACTTCCTCAAGACCCACGAGCAGACGATGTCGTTCCCACCCCGCCACGGGGAGCACAACGCCGCGATCTATGGGGGCTCTCTCGGCATGAGCGACGCCGAGGTCGAGCAACTGCGCACGGAAGGAGTGATCTAGGTGGACTTCCGTTTGAGCGAAGAACAGGAGTTCTTCAAGGAGACGGTGGCCGACACGGTCGACCGTCTGATCATGCCCAAGGTGGAGGAGATCGACCGCACCGACGAGTTCCCCTGGGATCTCTGGCGGGAGTTCACCGGGTTGGGCTATCTGGGCATGCGCTATCCCGAGGCTATCGGCGGCATGGATGCCGACCCGGTCACCTGCATGCTCTTCTATGAGGAACTCGCGCGGGCGTCGGTGGGCCATCTGCCGGGCGGCCTGGGCCAAATCAATGTC
>CAZDGO010000331.1:1351-3094 GCA_964504825.1 uncultured Gaiellales bacterium | reverse complement strand
CGCCGGTGCGTCCCCGTTGACGGCCTGGTGGCTCTTCCGTTTGTCGGGTCCCTACTTGATAGTCGTCTTCTTGGCTCTTGTCCTTGCTCGGGAAACCTAGCGACGGCATCGGAAGATGGTTTTCAGGGGCTAATACTCGGGAGATGCATTGAGAGCCTGCTCTTGAGGCACGGTAATGTTGCACCCGTTAGTCGCCATTCAGGGATTGGCTCATGACCCCGGCCGACCGTTCGGACCAGCTTCCGGCTCCGGTGCCCTTTCGAGCGGACGGACATGCTCGCCATATCTGGTCGCGTAAAGCGCGGTGAACTCGGCACCGAAGAACAGGATCTGGGCCGAGTAATAAATCCAGATCAGAAGCACAACAAAAGCCCCGGCCGCACCATAGCTGGAGCTTGTGCTGCTCTTCCCTAGATAGAGACCGATGGCGAGCTTCCCAATGCTGAAAAGAAACCCGGTGACAAGTGCGCCCACCCAGACGTCCTTCCACCTGATTTTTGCATGAGGCAAGACTTTGAAGAGAAAAGCCATCAGCAACGTGACGATCCCGAGGAACGCTAGAAAGTCTCCAATCTGGAGGATGACGCTCGGCTCGGATGGCGAGTTACCCAGCCGAAGCGCGAGGATAGAGACCAGGGCACTGGCAAGGAGCGAGACGACCAGCAATAAACCGACGCCGAGGAGGGCGACGAAGGTGAAGAGCCGGCCGATGACCTTCTTCAGGATCCCACGCCGGGGCTCGTTGACGTCCCAAATGACGTTCAGGTCGGTCTGCAACTCTGAGAAGGCACCGGAGGCGCCCAGTACCAGGAGGACGCCGCCCACGATCACCCCGATGATCCCGCTCTCACGGCTACTGGCGTGCTCGATGACAGTCTTGAGGGCCGATGCCGCAGTGGGGCCGACCGCGCTCCGCGCCTGCTCGATGATGTGCGCTTGGGCGCCCGACCTACCGTAGACGAGGCCGAGAATCGACACCATGACGACCAGTAGCGGGGCGAGGGCCAGGAAGGTGTAGAAGGCAAGAGCCGCCGCCCGTCGTGGGGCCTCGTCGGCGCTCCACTTCCGCATCAGTTGTTTCAGAAAGCCCAGGTCCCGCCCCTACTCTGTGCGTCATCCCACCGCTTTCGCCCTCCCGGGCTGTTGGTGGTGCCGCAGGCGATTGGACTGCCGTTGTGGTGGGGGTGCTGCTCACCACTCAGGCAGTCCTTGTCACCTGTCGACGAGCCGCGATCTTTCAGCGCGGCAGGCTTACTTCACCTGCCCCCTGATCTCGCCAGCCGGGAAGGCATTCGTATGGACATTCACGTAGGCGTTGCCCGCTTGGATCAGGGCGACGAGGTCGCTCATCTCTTGCCTTGCAGATCCGCCGTGAGGTCGGCTGCAGTGAGCGTGGCCTGGGCGAGCACCCCGGTGAACGGTCCGGTCTTCGCTGGCCCCGTGAACAGGGGCACTACTACCGGACCCTCCTGTCCCGCTGCGGCCATATGGATGTGAGCTGCCGTCACGTCAGCCAGGCTGTCGACTCGACAGCGTGAACGTGGCTTGTCCTGTGGCCGTTGACGAATTAGGAGGTACAGGATCCTTGCCCGACAAATCAGCAGAGAAGGCCGCTGCTTCCGCAGCGGTGCCGGTCGTGCTCGGTGCACTGGTTTCTGTCGTACTCGGTGCACTGGTCTCAATGGTGGTCGCAGCAGTAGTTGTGGTCGTGGCCGTGCTGCATCCCACGACGACCAGGGCGAG
>CAZDGO010000331.1:0-1251 GCA_964504825.1 uncultured Gaiellales bacterium | reverse complement strand
TCGCAGCAGTAGTTGTGGTCGTGGCCGTGCTGCATCCCACGACGACCAGGGCGAGCGCCAGTGCGAGCGCCAATCCCAATATCAATGCGGGTGCTCTTCTCATCACAAGTCTCTTCTTTCCTCTGAAAACTCCACGATTTTGGTGTGGATAAGTTCACTTCACTACAGAAAGTGCTTTACCCACGCAACTAAAAAGTATTCTATCCACACGCGAGGCAAATCATGCATGGGTTCGCCCTGCATCGCATTGGTTCAGAAAGGGCCCTGGCCCAAAGGGGAGGAGACGAACCTAGCCAGGAGACGCCGGCGGAGAGTGTTCCCGGCTTGCGGTGGAGAGGTGAGGGTATCGCCGAGGTCCTCGATGCCTGTGTCTGGTGTCGGATGGCACCGCGCGTGGCGCGCGGCGAGGTTTGGGCAACAGAGACCGCCGGGCAGTCTAGGACACACACTGGCTGGCGGACAAGGGAGACTACCATGACAATGCTCGATGCTGTCTGTCGAGAGGTGCTTGAGGCGACGGAATTCGTGGCAATCGTGACCAGCGGCCCCGACGGGCCACACGTAGTCGCGACCTGGGGTGATTACGTCCGTCAATTGGGGATGGAAGACGACCGCCTGCTGATACCCGCAGGGTCCTACCAGCACACGGAAGAGAACCTTGGCCGGGACCCCCGCATTCAGCTGCTTGTCGGGTCGCGCAGGGCGGAGGGGACGCAAGGGCCAGGCCAGGGTTGCCTGCTTGCGGGCACCGGCGCGATAGTCACCTCGGGAGAGGAGATGGATCGCGTGAAGGCCAAGTTTCCTTGGGCGCGCGGCGCGCTGGTCGTTCGCGTGGAGAAGGTCTCGGCTCAACTCTAGGTGTAGCCACTAACCGGCGGCGCGTCTCGTTACATGTCGCACCCTATTTGACGCGAAGGAGTGTAGCTATGTCAAGCGAGCAGAGCCTGTACGAGCGGCTCGGTGGCGTCTACGCCATCGCCGCGGTGGTGGACCGCTTCAGCGACCAGCTTCTGAAAAATCCGAAGATTGTCAATGCCCCATTTCGACCTGCACATCTCGCCTGAAGTGTTCGATGAGGTGTCTGCTGAGCTTGCCGGCACGCTCGACTACTTCCATGTGCCGAAGCGCGAGAAGAAGGAAGTCTTGGCCGCATTTAACGCGCAAAAGCCCGATGTAACGGCCGGCGCATAACCACGCCGGGGTTCCGCAGCTAATCGCCCATCTGGTCCACACCTGAACAAGAAACCCCTG
>CAZDGO010000330.1:0-3121 GCA_964504825.1 uncultured Gaiellales bacterium | reverse complement strand
CCCCACCTCCACCCATACCGCCCGCGCCCCCCGCACCGCCGCCCCCACCGCCGCCTTTGGCGATATCACCGATAGCCTGGGCGGCTTTGAACTGGAAGTAACGGTCCATGCCGCCGATCGCTTCCATGCCGGTACGCTCGTCGATGCGTTTGAGCACTTCTTCCGGCGGGGTGATCGCGTTGATGACGAAATCGACCATGCCGATGCCGTATTGATAGAAATCGTCCTTGACCCGAGCCTTAAGACCGGCGCCGATCTCGTCGTAATAGCGGGGTAGATCGAGCACCGAATCGAGAGTCTCGCCGAGGATATCGGCCAGTCGCCCGACGATGATGCCGCGGAGGAACTCGTCGATCTGGCCGGTAGTGTAGATCGAGCGCGTGCCCACCAGCTTCAGTACCAGCAGCTTCGGGTCGGTGACCTGCATGGAGTAGATACCGTTGGCCCGCAGACGCACCATCTTGAACTCGGCATCGCGGAAGAGCACCGGCTCAGATGTGCCCCACTTCTGGTCGGTGAACACGTTCTGGTTGACGAAGTAGACCTCTGAACGGAAGGGCGTGTCACCGAAGAGCGGCGTAGTGACTAACCCCGTCAAGAAGGGGATGTTCTGGGTGCTGAGCGTGTGGCGCCCCGCACCGAACACGTCGAGGGCCTTGCCATCGCGGAAGAAGACAGCCCACTGATTCTCACGCACGATCAGCTGGGAGCCGATCTTGAACTCCCCGGAACCCTGCTCAGGCACCCGGTGCACCATCTCGGTGCCGAATTGGTCGACGTATTCTATGATCTCCATGAGGGCCATCGGTTACCTCCCTACCCCGGTGATGAGGTACTCGCGCGCGGTGAAGTGTTCGGCAAGGGCATCGATCCTCTGATCGAGGATATTGAGGTCGGAGCGCAGCGAGGGGCTGTCGGCCGAGAGAGCGCCCACCAACTCTTCCATCCCCCGGGACTCATCCTGCAGCTGGGTGTCGAACTGGTAGAGCTGATCGAGGATCTGCTCGTCCACTTTGACCGTATCGAAGAGACCCGCATAGCCATAGTCGGCGTAGAGGACCCGGTCTTTGACCGTGCGCAACTTACGGTTGTCGGTGTCGATCAACGAGAGCAGCTTGAGGTCGCCCGTGCGGGTTATGTCGAGCACGAGATCCTCGAGCTTGCGACGGGCCGCCTCCAACCGTTCGGCGACGTAAACCCGCTGCAGCTTGTCGGCCTCGCGGCGTAGCTCCTTCTCCTTGTATCCCTTATAGCCCGGGATGTGCTGGGCCGCCCGCTCGAACCAGTTCTTACTCTCCTCGATACGCGCGCCGATGTCACTCATGGTGTCTCCTTCCGTGCCGCCTTCACATTATGAACTCGTTTCACAATGAAGCCTTGGCCGCCGCGGGCCGCACTGGGCGGCACGATGCGGCGTCCTCGGTCGCGCCCGTAGCGCTGCTACGCGCGCTTCCTACGTCCTTGCCTCCCGCGTGCCCATCGCGACCTGACGGCGAAGCGTCATTCCGAAACGAGTTCTACGCCACCAATCCGTCGAACTCCTGCAGCAAGAACCGCCAGAACGAGTCGCGCACATAGCGCCGATCGTATACCGCCGGGAGGAAGAGCAACTCGCCCCCGGTGAGATCCAGGTCGTAGTCGATGGCCCGCAGCCCTGCCGTGGCCTGCGATTCCACAGCCAGATAGACGAAGTGCGCCACGGAGGCGGCGTCGGCCGCCGAGAGTAGCACGGGTGACACCGTGCCGAACCCCGGCCCCTCGTCCTCATCGTGCTGGTCGACCACCACCTGATGCAGCGAAGTTCGTTCGACGGGCAGCCCCGGCTCGAGCGTGAGTTCGGGCTGTGCCAGCACCAAACCCACCCCCAGCTGCTGCACTGTCACCCGGGCGAGGGAGAAGGCGGGCACATACAGGAACGGCGGCTGTGGCGCGGCTAGTCGCCGAATCCGCTCCCACATCGCGCCCGGCGCCACGACAGTTTCGGAGCTCTTCTCCCGCACCTCCACCGCCGCCAAGAACCGCCACACGGCCAAGTAGTGCACGTCGGCGGGCATGGCCAGTTCGGTCGTGACGGCCGCGGTCTGGGTCGCGACTTCGCTCAACGAGCCCGCCGCGGGGGAATAGCCACGACGGCAACGGAGGCAGGAAAAGACCTCGGCTGCAGCGGCCGCCTCGAGGGGGAGACCGCAGACCGGACACACCAGTGCCAGTAGGTCAGGCGGAGAAGGGTTCGTGATATTCCACCTCGCGGATCAGCCGGAACCGGGTGAACGCCCCCGCCGCCAGCACGAAGACCAGTAGCATCGAGTATATCGCGGGCTCGCTCATATTCCGCCACGCATGTCGAGCGGATATCGCCACGGCCAAAGCTACGGCTAGGGCCAAGTAGGAGACCAGGAAGAGGGCGATGCGGCGGCGATTGTCGGCGGGCGCGCGGGCAGCGTGGATGCGCCCGTTCCGCGCATCGACGACCATGTTGTACAGGCGACCACGGTACCGGTAGCCCAGGGTCCACAGCGGGTAATACAGGAGCGCTGCCGACTCTTTGAGCAGGAACAGGCGCGTGTCGGGGGCCAATGTGCCCGTGGGTGGACGCAGGAACGACGTTCGAGCTCGTTCTCGAACCGCCGCCAGATCTCCGTCGTTCTGAAGCACAGCGGCCCCGCGCTCCAGCTCCCCGACCAGGTAGGGAAGGGTGAACTCCCGCCCGGTGATGTGGGGTCGTCCCATCCCGAGAGCGTCCAGATCGGCCGCCTCTTGGTAGTAACGCCGCTCGCCGAAGAACCCCTCCTCCACTGGCTGCTCCACAAGGTACGCCCGGACCTCCCATATCGGAACATACAAGAGGTGGGCCTCTACGAAGGCCGATTCCCGGATGTCGGACGGCACATCGTGGTGCTCCCACAGCCAGCGGGCAGCAGCGCCCACCGCCTGCAGGCGCTCGATCTTGGCGGGAAAGTAGCGACGCGCGAAGCCATCTTCCAGGCGAGTGAGGAACCGCGTGCCACAATGAGCGCACTCGATGACCCGGTCGCCGTCACGCCCCTGCAGGGGCCCCGCGCAGCGCGGGCACGAGATGGAGCGCAGCCGGGCCGCGGGGAACGGGGATCCCGCCCCAAGG
>CAZDGO010000329.1:0-3151 GCA_964504825.1 uncultured Gaiellales bacterium | reverse complement strand
GAGCCCGCCGCCGATGGCGGTGACGGCGCCGCCCGGCTCGCCCAGCAGCGGCACGGCGAACGCCAGCGTAGCCAGCGGTTCGAGATAGAGGTACATGCCCGCGCGCGCCACCCCGAGCTTCGCGACGCCCACCTGCCAGAACCAATTACCGAGTGCGAGTCCAGCGATCGCGAGATAAAGAACGGCGGCAACGCCGCGTGGCGAGAGCGCGCGCAGGCGTGCAAGGTCGGCTGACGCGAAGGCAACAATGGCAATCGAGACGGCGGCGATGAGCAGGACGCCGAATGTAACCGCCAGTGGACTGCGCCGGCGCACGAGATCGCGCGTCACCACGGTGTAGGCAGCCCACGTGTGCGCGGACATGAGCATGAGCCAATCGCCCCTGCTCTGGAGCCACCGCAAGTCGGTGGGACGCCCGCCTGAGACGAGCAGCAGGACGCCAACGGTCGCGACGGCGATTCCCACGGTCCCACGCCACCCAATTCGCTCGCGCAGAAACAGGAACGAGAGCGCCGCGAGCGCCAACGGTGTGACGGAGATAATCCATCCGCTATTTGTCGCCGTCGTTGTGACGAGCCCGACGGCTTGCAGGAGCAAGTGGGCTGTGACGATCCCTCCGCCGAGCAGAAGCGGTCGCACATCAGCGCGACCGAACCGCAGAGACACGCGCTGCGCGAGCAAAAGAAGTACGAGGAACGGCAGCCCGATAGCCAGCCGCATCGCTACGACTTCGATCGGGCCCAGCTCCGCCAGCAATATCTTCGTCGCCACGAAGGTCCAGCCCCACATGACGACGGCAGAAAGAAGGAGTACGTGAGGAAGCATTGAAGGTCGCGGAGTATTATGGGCCCGACGGAGAGAGGTTTATGTCAAAGCGTCTTACTAATACCGTGAGGCGTGCGTCTACTTGATCACTAGCAGTGGCGGCGGCGCCGGAGCGACGCAATGCACGATGGGCCACGGATCTGTGATCGTTTCCATAGGTGTAGCCGATCCGGTCGAACGTAGGAGATCGAAAAGATAGATCTTCGTTACGCCGTCGTAAAAGACGGATGGGGTCATCTCGAGGTGGCCGGCGCCATCTACGGACGAAAATCGCTCCTTGAAGTCCCTGACTTCGAATTCTTCCAGGAGCGCGTAGGGATGAGCGCCCTGCGCACCCAGCCAGGAAATCGCGCGATCGAGCCAGGCAGGATCAAGGCTGAGATACGCAAGCGTCATGCGCCCTGCGTAGTAACGCAGAGAGCCACTGTGCAGACTGCTGAAAATCACGGCATTGGGTTCAGTTCGTGCGGCGACTATCGCCGCGGCGATGGGGTACTTCGTCTCAAATCGCTGCACGTTGAAGACGCCCTCGCGCATGGCGAACTGCACACCGTGTCGGCCTAGCATGATCACAACGAATGCAACAGCGAGCCCCATCACTAACCTGCGGCCCCGAATCGGCTCAGTTGTCGTTGGTCTTCCAGTGACTCGCAGTAGCCCCACCGCGAGGCCCACCATCATGAATCCGGTAGCAGGCAGCAGAAACCTTAAGTCCTGCCAAGCGCCAAAAGTCAGGTACGCACAGTATTCCAACCAGACGCCGATGACGAACAGCCCAAACACGACCACAGTGGAACGTCGCACGTCCGGCGGCCAAAGCCACTTGGCTGGTACGAGCAAGGCGACGATCCCGACGAATGCCAGCGGAGTTTGCGTTTCAGACAACCAGACCGCATAGTTCCTAAGGTTGGGCAGAATACGGCTGAAAGAGAAAATATCTGCGAAGATTCCATACCCGGAGGTGAACGGCGATCCATTCCAAAACGCATTCAGCCCCGCGGTGATGGCGATGCCTGGCAGCAGCGCCCACGAGAACGCCGCGCCTTGTCGAAGATAGCGCTGCCGATCCGGACCACTCGAACGCCATTCGAGAATAAACCAAAGGGCGGCGATGCACGCCAGTGGTGCCAGATTGGGACGAATAAGTACGGCCAGCGCCGCCGCCAAACCGCCGGCAAACGGCATGGCCGAGGTGATACACCAGAACGCAACCATCCACGCCGCTGCCGCCGGGATGTCGGCCATGGGCTGCAGCAACATGAACAGGAACGAAGGACTTGTGGCGAGCAGCCACGCAGCGACAAGACCTGCCCGGCCGCCTCCGACTTTACGACCGATTCCGAATGTTGCGAGGACGAGCACGCTGCCGCTCAGCGGGACGACCCAGAAGATCGCGCAATGCCCAGCAACGAGCTTAGCCAGCGCCATCATGATCGGGAGCCCTGCAGAATAGGTCGGCGTGATCGTGGTGCGGGCTCTACCTGGACGATAGCCGAGCGGCGAGAATGTGTGTTCCGCATTCGGCCACGGTACTTGCTCAACCCATGGCTGCGTGATCTCCAAACGTCCGCTCAGCCAGAGCTCCGCCTGGCTGATGTAGCCGTACGAGTCTGATCCACCTGCTGCCCTCGACGACCACGCTAGCTGTTTAGTCCCACAATCGCGGTGGCCACCGCTAGAATGGTGGCCGGCAGACGCAGATCGATGCGAGACAACGTCCGTGCCGCGAAGTCGAGCACCGAGGACATCTGGGCGTCCGTTCGGTCGTCGCCGACTGTTGCAACGAATACGAGAATAGCCGTCGCCGCAAGGAGGAATGGTCGGAAGGGATCGTTCGTTCGGATGCGCACACCAAGTATCCAAGTGTCGAATCCTCCGTAAATGAGCAGGACGAACGTCCAGAAGGCAGCGACGAGTGCCGTCCCGAGCGCGATCCGGGCGAACAGCCAACGTCGCGTCATCGTTTAATCATCGCACCGCGCGGTTGGACGAATCGCAGCATTCGGGTGGTGTAGGTTAGCAAGAATACAAGGACGGGCAAAGCGCGCGCTCACGCGACGCATCGGAGCGCCTCAAGCCATTCGCCATCAGATTGCAATGACGAACATCGGGCGCACATTCGATTCAAGAAGGCTCGCGTAAACAAGAAGGCTCGTTAACGAACTGGAGGCGTGACGCAGACCATAGGCACGGGCGTTTGGCGGGTTTCGCCTCGTCGGCGCTGAACGAAACCCGCTAATTATCGAAAGCTTGATCAGCCGCACGAGGCACGTGAAGCGGAACGTCAAGCGGTGGCGCGGAGGACACATGGTCCTGCGATGGACCG
>CAZDGO010000328.1:0-3164 GCA_964504825.1 uncultured Gaiellales bacterium | reverse complement strand
CCTTGCCCAGATAGCAGAGGGTGCGCATATTGTGCAGCCGGTCGGCCAGCTTGATCAGGATCACCCGGATGTCCTTGGCCATCGCTACGATCATCTTGCGGTAGTTCTCGGCCTGCTCTTCCTCGGAACTCTTGAAAGACATCTTCGTGAGCTTGGTCACGCCATCTACCAGCAGGGCCACGTCATCGCCGAACTCCACGCGCACGCGCTCGATGGAGAGGTCGGTATCTTCAACGACGTCGTGCAGCAGCGCCGCCGCGACAGTGTGCGAGTCGAGACGCAGATCGGCGCAGATGGTGGCCGTGCCGAGCGGGTGCAGGATGTAGTCCTCTCCGCTTGCCCGGCGCTGGTCGCTGTGCATGTCGAGGGCGACATGGAAGGCCCTGCTTACGAGATCACGGTCGAAGGTGGGGTTGTACTGGACGATCTGCCGGAAGAGGTCGTCGAGCATCTGTTGGTACACGGGGGACGCCGCATGGTTCCCCACGGGCTGTTCGCCGGACGCGACCGTAGGTCCAGGCGGATCCGAAGCTACGCGTGTAGTTCCCTTCACATCTTCCGACACCGCGCAACCGCCTCCTGGTAGCTACCCTCCGCCGCCCGGTAGGCGGCGCTATCCTTGGCCATCATTGTAACCTCTTCCGCTCCGCCCGGGCCGATGCCGAGCTCCGCGAGCAGGGTCGCCGCCCGCGAGAGGTCGTCGGCCGATGGCATGGACGCGTGGTCCTGCCATGCCCGCCGGACCGTCTCCGCCTGTGCGGCGGCGCTTTCCAAACCGTCGCGCCAGGTTCGGAACAACGTGATCATGCAGGACCGTGGGTGGACGTGATGGAGCAACGTATGGTCTACCGCCGCACGCTGATCGTCACCGTACACCAGATGGACCCGAGCTCTGCGGGATACGCTCAACAGCCACGTGAGATGACTGGGAAAGTAGGGAGGCTCAGCCACGATCACGTGGGCGCATCCCTCGGTGAGGTCGCTGCGGCGCTCGGCCGCCTCCCAGTCGAGAACCACCACATCGCCGACCCGAGGAGGCGCCATGTGGGTGCGCCGGCAGAGCCTGCTGCCGCAGCGCAGGCCGGTAACGCCGAGGTGCGTCAAAGGCAGGGTCGCGAGTTCCCGCACCATCCGGGTCGCCGAAGCGCCTACCACCACAGCCGGTTCGCCCGTCGAGAGGATCTGGGCCAGCGCCGACGATCGCCCGCTCCGATCGCGGAGGTCGTTCGCCGGCGGCAGGTTCTGCTGCACGGGAGTGGCGAAGGGCTCGGCGCACCCCGAACAAGGTCCCGGAAGATCGATGGGGTCAAGGAACGGGCAATCCGGCGAACATCCCAAGGCAGTCGTGCCCAGGTCGGGTGTTGCATACAGGCTATGCAGCTGGACCTCGCAGCGCTCGCGTCCCTGCCACTCACTCGCCTGCAGCCGAAGACCGGCGTGTGCCCGATAGCCGTTGCGCTCCAGCGCCGGCATCTTGTCCGCGAAGCGGAAGCCGATCCCCTTTGTGCGGACGCCATCGACCACGACGGTGCAGCGCAGATGCTCCCCCGTGCGTGTCATCTCGGGGCCGTCGAGGAGAGTGTCGAGAGCCAGCAACTGCACGCGCGGGTTCCCCATCCCGAACGGAGCCAATGCCTCCAAGGCGTCCGCCGTGTCCAGGGTAAGATCCTCGCCACGCACCACCGCGTCGGGCGCGTACAACCGAATCATGTCGTCCTCGGTCAGGACGTTGTGCGCGTGCGCCTCCAGCCGCGACCGGAACGCGCCGACGTCTTCCGCTCGAAGGCTCATTCCGGCCGCCTGGCGATGCCCCCCGTACTGAGTGAGTAGATCGTCGCACGAACGCAGTCCGTCCATCAGATCGTAGGCCGGGACGCTCCTCCCCGAACCCCTGGCTAGTCCGTCCTTGATGGCAAGGAGGACGGTGGGCCGGTGATAGCGTTCTACGATGCGGGAAGCCACGATGCCGATGACCCCCTCGTGCCACCCCTCCCCCGATAGCACCAAAACGGTCGGCAGCGGGTCGAGTGCTTCGACCTGCGCCGCCGCCTCCACTTGGATGCGACCCTCGACCTCCTGCCGTTGCCGGTTCAATCCGTCGAGTTCCTCGGCAAGCCGCGCCGCTTCAGACGCGTCGTCGGTGAGCAGAAGTCGCAGTGGGATCTGCGGGTCGGCGAGACGTCCGGCCGCGTTCAGACGCGGCGCGAGACGAAACCCGACCGCGTGACTGTCTACGGGGGAGCGCACCGAGGCCACTTCCATAAGAGCTTTCATCCCCAGAGAGCGACTCTGACCCAGGCGGATCAGACCTTCGCGCACGTAGTATCTGTTCTCGCCGACCAGGGGCACGAGGTCGGCTATCGTTCCCAGTGCTACTAGGTCCAGATCGTCCATGAGGCCTTCGGGCACATGGTCGGAAGGCCCATCCCTCTTCACGATCCACAGAGCGTGCAGGAGTTTCAGAGCAAGACCTACTCCGCAGAGATCGCCGTGTGGGTAGTCTCCCACGGCCGCGTGTATCACGGGCCCCTCCGGCAGTACCTCGCCGGGTCGGTGATGGTCGGTGACCACCACGTCGAGCCCCAGGCTCCGGGCTAGACCCACTTCGTCGGGATAGTTGACTCCACAGTCGACGGTGATCAGCAGCGCGTCGCCCTGCTCCGCTATCTCCCTCACCGCCGTGCTCGACAGGCCGTAGCCCTGGACGAACCGACTAGGCAGATAGCCGATCGCCTCGAGCCCGAAGTCGCGCAACCCGCGAACCAGGAGTGCGGTGGCCGAGATGCCGTCGACGTCGTAGTCCCCATGCACTACGACTCGACGGCGACGCTCTATCGCGGCGTCGACCAGGGCGACGGCAGCAGCCATATCCGCGAACAAGAAGGGGTCTGGTACGGTGGATTCGACGTCGATGAACGCGCGGGCTTCAGCCACCGACGTGAACCCGCGGCGGGCCAGGACGATGCCCGCGAGCATGGGCACTTGCAGGCCCCGCGCCAGATCTTCGGCGAGGACCCATGAGAAGGGCGATGTCTTCCAGGTGAAGGTATCCATCAGACTAGAGTATAGCCTGGGCTTCGGACGGCACCCCGGCTTCGGCGCCCGGCGCCTAGCAGGGTGCTGAAAAGTGACGCTTCGCCACCAGGGCGCGATGGGCGAGCGTG
>CAZDGO010000327.1:0-3168 GCA_964504825.1 uncultured Gaiellales bacterium | reverse complement strand
CGGCGCCGCGGCCGCCGCCGTCGTAGACGAGATGACGACGATCGCGACAAACAATGCCACGGCCGCGGCCATGACCACCAGCGCAATGTACTTCGCCGCGGAGCCCCAAGCAGAAGCCGCAGAAGGCCGATCCGCTCCGAACCGCATGCGCCGCTCCTTCCGAGTTCTCCGATCCGCTAACGACAACGGGTTTCAGCCGAGGATGGTGAGCCCAAGGTGGCCTGCCGCCTTCGCGAGTCGAGCATCCTTGGTGGCCAGCGGCGCCTGTAGACGCAGCGCAAGTTCGAGGTATGCGCCGTCGTAAACGGAAAGAGCTTCCTCCCGGCTGAGGGGCAAGATGTCCCGAAAGGGCCGTTCGAACGTCTGGGGGTCCAAGGTGATCGGCAGAGCCTCTAGGAGTTCGATGAAACCGACACTGTCACTCCGCGCCACTCGACCTCGCCGTTCCCCCACCAGGAGGGCATTAGCAACCTCCAAGAGCCATAGCGACGGAACTATCGCCTCCTCCTCCACCAGCCTATCGAGCACGGCGTCGCTGCCCTCGTCTCCTTCGTCCGCAAAAAGCCAACTCAGCGTCATCGAGCTATCGAGGACGATAGCCATCAGAACCGTCTGCCCTCTTCGATGAGATCCCGAAGACCGCAGTCACCAAGCAGCCGATCGTGCCTGAAGTCCTTCAGCCTCTCGATGGCTTCTCGAGGGTCGGGCCGGAGAGACTCCTCGACGGGTACCAGAAGAGCTACCGGCACGCCATGCTTCGTTATCGTGATGCGTTCACCTTGAGCCACCTTGTCGAGAAGTCCAGAGAGGTGAGTCTTGGCCTCGTACGCCCCCACCGTAGTGTGCTGCATCCCATCCTCCCCATCAGACCAGTGTGCGACTAGTTTAACACGCGTGGCGCCGGGACCAGAACTGGGGACAGTTCGCTAGGCGGGGCCTAGGGCCGCCGGTTTCTACGGTTCCGGGTCGACGTACCGTTCCTGCAGGGGAGCATGTACCGCAATGAGCGCGAAGTGTCGGTCGCGATGCGCCAGCACGAAGCCTTCTTCGAGTGCGCTTGAGGCGATGGCGAGGTCGACGGTGGGGATCGTGATGCCGGCGCACCGGAGCTCGAAGCCCAGCCGGGCCGTGCGCGCCCATGTAGCGGCAGTGAAGCTGACGGTGGTGGTCGCTCCCAGGACGGTGAGCAGGCGTTCGTAATCGGTCTCGTCCCGCGCGCCCTTGAGAAGCTCGCTCACGATCAGCCCGTTGACCAGCGCCAGACCCGACTCGACGATGTCGGCTACGGCCCGTCGGGCGGCCGGCGAACCGTCGCGCCGGAAGGCCTCGATCCACAGCGAGGTGTCGATGAGGGTGGGGCCCGGCGAGGTCTCGGAGCGGCCGATCACTCGTCTTCACGCTGCTGCTCGAGTTCCTCGGCAGTCAGGCACAAATCGAACATGCCCAGCGCCGCGACCAGCTGCGCGCGTCGGCGCGCCTGGATGCTCTCGCGGAGCGCTGTCTCGATGGCTTCGCGCATGGTGGGTGCGCCAAGCACCAGCACGGCTTCGTCCAGGAGTTGGCGGTCTATGTCGAGGGTGGTGCGCATGCATGTATCATACAGCATGTTCATACATACCATGCGTACAGAAACCAGGCGTGCATTCCTCGCCTACGTTGGCGGATAGCACACGCAGCCGTTTCGCAAGCGCGGCCATCGGGCTCAGCGTCGCGAGTGACCCGCACAACAAGTCCGCGATCCTTGGATTGCCCTGCAGGCGCCTAGGGGCGCGCCTGCTCGATATCGGCTGCAACGGTCTGCTACCATTCATGCCAACGTCCCCCACCAGAGAGAGGTCCCCATCCGACTCCGAATCGCCTTCGACGCGCGCCTGGCGACCTGGAGCGGCATCGGCACCTACACCGTCGGGCTGCTCGAAGCCCTGGGAGACCAGCAGGAGGAGTCCGACATCTCCCTCCTGGTGCTGCGCAGCCCCAAGGACAGCTTCCTGCAAGATCTGGTCAAGCAGCCGAGCGTGACCTGGGCGATCGTAGACGGCGACCCCTGGTCTCCGCTCGGAGGTCTCGCGGCGGGTCGAGCAGCGCGGGGCCGGGCCGACGTCTACCACTCCCCACACGTGACCATCCCTCTTGGCTTCGATGGACCACTGGTCACCACCGTGCACGACCTGATACCGCTCTTGGTGCAAGAGACCATGCCGAGCCGGTCTCGGCGCACGATGTTCCGCCTGATGCTGGAACGGGCAGTGCACCGTTCCGCGGTGATCATCTGCGTCACACGCCACACCGCCGTCACCCTGTACGAGGCCGGACTGAGACCTCGCTCGCTCTTGGTCGTCCCCCATGGGATCGCGCCTGCCTTCCGGCCGCAACCGCCCCAGGCAGTCGCCGCCACACGGCAGGCGCATGGCCTCGAGCGCGACTATGTCGTCTGGGCGGGCGCCTTCCGCCCGCACAAGAACGTAGCCACATTGGTCCGCGCGTATGCCGCACTCCCACCCACGCTCCGCGCCGCGTACGACGTGGCTCTCATCGGCGACCCCGCGACCCCGTACGGCGAGTCTATCCGCGCGCTGGCCACCGGCCTCCTGGGCGCCGGCGCGCCACGGGTGCGCTTCCTGGGTTTCGTCGACGCGGCCGACCTGCCTTCCCTCTACGCCGGCGCGGCCGCCTTCGTGTTCCCGTCGCTGATCGAGGGCTTCGGCCTGCCACCGCTCGAGGCAGCGGCCTGCGGCACTGCCGTCCTGTCCTCCAACCGACCACCCATGCCCGAAGTCCTAGGCGAGGGGGCTCGGTACTTCGATCCAGCAGACCCTTCGGCGCTGACGCGACTGCTCGGCGGCGTACTGGTGGATGACGCCGGTCGCAAAACACTGGGCGAGCGCGCGCAGCGCTGGAGCGAGAGGTTCACCTGGAAAGAGACCGCCCACCAGGTGGCAGAGGCCTATCGGGCCGCCGCGAGCTCCGGCCCACGTTTCTAGGGCGCTGAGGCGACATACCGTTCTTGTAGGGGCGCATGCGCCGCAATGAGCGCGAAGTGTCATGCTGCGCCAGCGTGAAGCCTTCTTCCAGTGCGGTCGTTACGTGGGTCGGCCCAGTCGACCCTTCACGACTCGACTCAGACGTGAGCATGCCACCAGGCCGCGGAGCCCGTATTTGGCGGAGTAC
>CAZDGO010000326.1:0-3195 GCA_964504825.1 uncultured Gaiellales bacterium | reverse complement strand
TGGACAGCAAAGGGTTCCTCCGTTGGTGGGCCCGCGGTAAGCAGGAAATCAACCAACCGGCGTGAGCACCGCCACCCGCCGAGGGAGACACGCGTGAGTACTCGAATAGCTACCGGGGGCAACGGGCACGGATCTCGCGAAGAGGCGGAGGGCGCCCTAGGACGCCTCCCGCGGCCCGTGGCCACCCGGAGCGCCGACAGCAGCCCGATGGTGACCGGCGACGTGGACATGGCGGGGCGCACACTGTATCTGCCCCGCATGCCGTTCGGGGGTTCGCGCCTGCTGGCAGCGGCTTTCCATTCCATCGGCTTCGATGCCCGGGTCATCGCCGAGTCCGACGCCCGCACTCTGGAGATGGGGAGCAAGTACACCTCGGGCGATGAGTGCTACCCCCAGAAGGTCGTCATGGGCGACTTTATGAAGCTGATCGAGGACGAACGGCTGGACCCCAAGACGCTGGCCTTCATGATCCCCACTGCGAACGGCCCCTGCCGCTTTGGGCAGTACGCGTCGCTGCAACGCGTGGTGCTCGACGAAGCCGGTTTTGACGATGTTCTGATCCTTTCGCTCACCTCCGCCGACGGCTACGCGGGCATCGGAGAGCACGCCCGTGAGCTGATCCGCACCGGCTGGCGAGCTGTGGTCGCCAACGACATCCTCATGAAGATGTTGCTCAAGACCAGGCCATACGAGCTCACTCCAGGCGACACCGATGCCGTCTATCTGGACGGGTTAGAGGTGGCGGCCGCGACGCTGGCGCGCCCCAACGTGAGCAACAAGGAGAAGCTCGCCGACATCAAGGCGGCGCTGGCCAGGGTCAAGAGCGCATTCCTATCTATCCCCGTCCGCGACGAAGAGCGGCCCCTCATCGGCGTGGTGGGCGAGATCTTCTGCCGCCTCAACACCTTCTCGAACGAGGAGCTCATCCGGCACATCGAAGCCCAGGGCGGAGAATGCTGGCTGGCAGGCGTGGGCGAATGGCTCTGGTACACGAACGAGGAGCAGTTCCGCCGCTATCGGGAGGAGAAGCGCCGGGCCAGCAAGGACTGGCTCAAGACGTACCTGACCAAGAGGATCCAGCTGGGCGACGAACACGCGCTCATGGAAGACTTCGGCGATGTGTTCCGTGGCTATGAGGAACCCCACGTCACCGAGATCCTCGAGTTGGCTCATCCATACCTCCCCCAGAGCGGATCCATGGGCGAGATGGTGCTCTCGACCGGCGGGGCCATCTTCTTCCACGGGAAGGGCGCCGACGGCATCGTCGACATCTCCCCGTTCACCTGCATGAACGGCATCATCACCGAGGCCATATACCCGAAGGTCAGCCGGGAGCACGACAACATCCCCATCCGGGTCTTCTACTTCGATGGCACCCAGAGCGACCTCGAGCGCGATGTGGGCATCTTTCTGGAGCTCGCCGGCACCTACAAGCGGCGCAAGAAGGTGACCCGCTCGTGAAGTACATCCTCCTGTACGTCCTAAGCTTCGTCGCCTTATGGCTACTTCCTGGCCGACTGGCTGCTCTGACCGTTCGCTGACGGCAACCCACACGCTCTGACAGAGAGGGAACGGGCGCATGTTCGCACGCCTGGGTAGACTGGCCGCGCGCTATCGCTGGCCGCTCGTGATCGGCTGGGTGGCCATCGCCGCCCTTGTTACCCTGGTGGCCCCGAACATCGACAAAGTGGCGGTGAACGACCAGCGCGCCTTCCTGCCGTCGTCCAGTCCCAGCCTCGACGCGATGGACACCGTCAAGCGCTACTTCCCCGACAAGGTGGCCCCCTCCAGCAGCGTGCTCGTGATCGACGCCGGCAAGGGTAATCGTGCCGACGCCGATCCGACGAAACGGTTCATCACCGACACGACGGCCTGGCTCCAGGGGCCGGACAAGCCGCAGGTGATCGACCAGATACTCTCGCCCACCAGTGCCGACGAGCAGACCGCCACGGCGCTGATCAGCCCCGACGGCCAGGTGGGGCTGATAGTGGTGCGCTTCAGCAAAGAGGGCACCGAAGGCGTGACCAAGCAGGCGATCGTTGCCATCCATGACCGCCTGACCACAGCCCCGGCCGGGGTCTCGGCGACCATCACCGGCGACGCGGCCATCATAGGCGCCTATGACGAAGCCACCCGAAAGAGCATGGCCTCCACCACCTGGATTACCATCCTCTTGGTTATCGTTATTCTCCTGCTGGTGTACCGGTCGCCGGTGAGTCCGGTCATCCCCCTCCTCACCATCAGCCTGGCCTACTTGATCTCCCGCGGGGTGGTGGCCCTCTTGGCCGACTCGGTGATGACCGTGTCGGGCTACACCAATATCTTCCTTGTCGTGGTCCTTTTCGGAGCCGGCACCGACTACTGTCTCTTCCTGATCAGCCGCTTCCGAGAGGAGCTGGCAGACGCCCACGAGACAGGCGTCGCCGTGGAAAGGACCGTGCGCACTGTCGGCGAGACGATCGCCTCGAGCGCGGGCACCGTGGTCGTGGGACTCTCCACCATGGCTCTGGCCGAGCTCGGGCTCTTCAACACCACCGGACCAAGCGTAGCTGTGGGTGTCGTCATCGCACTCCTGGCCGGCCTGACCTTCACGCCCGCCATTCTCTCCATCCTGGGCGACCACACGTTCTGGCCGCGGAAGGCGCGCCACATGGGCGAGGGTCGCTTCTGGCACGCATGGGCCGGTATGATCACGTCGCGGCCGCTGATACCCCTTGTGGGCACGTTGGTGGTGCTGGTGCCATTGGCGATATACGGTCAGGGGCAGACCCGAGACTTCGATCTGCTCCAAGATCTGCCCGCCACCATGGATGCCCACCGGGGCTTCGACACCCTGTCCGCCCACTTCGGCGCGGGGACCATGCAACCGCTTACCCTGGTGGTCACCGACCCCAAAGGGTTCGGCACCGCCGAGGGTCTGGCGCGTATGGAACAGATCCAAGCGAGGGTCGATGCTGTTGCAGAGGTGGACACGGTCCGCAGCTTCACCGGGTCGCTACAAGAGCGCCAGACCTTGTCGGTGGACAAGCAGCTCTCCGACCAGATCAAAGGCGTGCGTGATGGTATCACCCAGTTGCCGATCGCGCTCGGTTCCTTTACCAGTACCGGCGCGGCCGACCCGCAGTCCGACCCGCGGGTGATCCAGCAGGCCGCGACCGGGCTGCTGGACCTCTTCTCGTACCTCCAGCAGCGGGT
>CAZDGO010000325.1:0-3211 GCA_964504825.1 uncultured Gaiellales bacterium | reverse complement strand
TTAGAATGCCGGCCTGTCACGCCGGAGGTCGCGGGTTCGAGTCCCGTCGCTCCCGCCTCACACAGAGGCCCTGTTGCCCGCCGCAAGAGGGCCTCTGTCATGGTCGTGCTCACCGGGCTCCGTGTGCCCCGCAAGCGTGCACGCGCAACCCCCGTGGCTGCAACTCGCGGCCACAGTCGCGCTGGGGAGGGTGCGGGTCTTGCGCCGCGCCGGTAGACCGGCGGGCTCCGAGGCTGTCTCTGAGATCTCGCGACGTCCGTGGCGGACCAGGCGCAGGCCGTTCCCGATCACGATCAGCGATCCGCCGGTGTCGGCCAAGACGGCCATCCACAGCGTGAGCCAGCCGGGAAAGACCAGCAGCAGCGTAACCACTTTCAGAGCCAGTGCGAACGTGATGTTCTGGCGAACCGTGGCCCGCGCCGCCCGGGATAGCTCGATGGTGAAGGGCAGTTTCGAGAGATCGTCGGCCATCAGGGCTATGTCCGCCGTCTCAAGAGCGGTGTCTGTGCCGGCAGCACCCATGGCGATTCCCACCGTGGCGGCGGCCAGGGCGGGGGCGTCGTTCACGCCGTCACCTATCATCGCGACTGGGCCGTGCTGGGCCGCGATCTCGCGCACCGCCTGCACTTTGTGCTCGGGTAGGAGTTCCGCCCGGTAGTCGTCGAGACCCAGATCGGCTGCCACCGCGGCGGCGGTCTGCCGGTTGTCGCCGGTCAGCATGGTTATGTATCGCACCCCCGCCGCCCGGAGGCCGGCGATTGCCGCATGGCTGAGTGGGCGCACCTGGTCGGCTATGCTGACTGCCCCGATGACCCCGGCTGTTGTGCCCACCAACACCACGGTCTCGCCCCGGTCTTGGTGTTCGTTCACCGTAGCCATGGCGGCGCTGTCGAGGCTGACACCGATCTGCTCGAAGAGGCGCGTGTTGCCTACGTAGCAGGTGGAACCGTTGACGGTCGCCCGGGCGCCGCGCCCCGGCAGGGATTCGAAATCGTCGGCCGTGGCGAGATCGACGCCACGGGCGGCTGCGGTATGGAGCACCGCGTTGGCCAAGGGGTGCTCCGAATCCCGCTCAACAGCAGCCGCGAAGGCCAGAACCTCATCTTGGGTGGCCCCGTTGAAACTGAGCACCGCAGTGACTCGGGGCGTGCCCTCGGTCAGCGTGCCGGTCTTGTCGAACGTTACGGCGGTGACAGTGCCGGCCGCCTCCAGGTGGGCGCCGCCTTTGATGAGCACGCCCTGGCGGCTGGCGGCCCCGATGGCCGACACGATGCTCACCGGCGTGGAGATCACCAGGGCGCACGGGCAGGCGAGGATCAGCAGGGCGAGGGCCTTGTACACCCAATCGCTCCACGACGCCCCCAGCACTAGAGGCGGCAGCACGGCCGTGAGCAGCGCCACCGACATCACGGCGGGAGTGTAGTAGCGGGCGAACGAGTCCACCCAGCGCTGAGTGGGTGCCTTTTGTCCCTGAGCTTCCTCCACCATCTCGATGAGCCGCGCGAGCGTGGAGTCCCGAGCGAGAGAGGCCACGCGCACTTCCAGCGACCCCCGCTGGTTGATGGTGCCCGCGAAGACCAGGTCGTTCTCCTGCTTCGCCCGGGGAAGGGATTCGCCGGTGATGGGGGATTCATCCACCGAAGAATGGCCCTTGACGACGACCCCATCGAGGGGGATACGCGAGCCGGGCTTGACCAGCACGATCTCGCCGACCCTCACCTGGTCTACGGGCATGGTCTCCTCGTGGTCTTCGTGCCGCACCAGGGCTTCGTCGGGAGAGAGGTCCATGAGCTGTTGGATAGAGCCGCGGGTGCGGTCCACCGCCCATCCCTCTAGCGTCTCACCCAAGCCGAAGAGGGCTACCACGAGCGCGGCCTCGACCCATGACCCCACCGCGGCCGCCCCGATCGTGGCCACACTCATCAACACGTTCATGTCCACGTTCCGAGCGCGGACCAGCGTCCTCCACGCGTTGCGTGCCACGGGGTAGCCACCTACCGCGATCGCCACACTGAGGAGGGCTATGGCACCAGCATGCGGGGGGGAGGTCGCGAGCCAGAGGGCCGCGCCGGCGAGCAGGAACGCGAAGCTGAGCAACGTCAGCCGGGCGCGCGGGCTCCGAAGGTAGAACGGGCGCGGCGTCTGGCTCTTGAGCCGGGCGCGGTACTCCTCCTCCGTCCACACCTGATAGCCGAGGGCTCTGACATCGTTGGTGACGACATCGATAGGCATCTCGGCGCAGTCCATCTCGACGAAGAGCCTGCTGGACGCGAAGTTCACCGACGCGTAGAGCACTCCGGGTCTGCGGGCGAGGGCACGCTCGATGGAGCGGGCGCAGTCGGCGCAGTCGAGCCCTCCCAGGACCAGAGTGCGATGACAGTACCGGGTGGCGAGGAGGCCGCAGGCTTCGCGGGTGCGCTCCTCAAGGCCACGAATAGTCACCAGGTCGGGGTCGAAATGGACGGTCATCGTATCGTTGCGCGCGCTCATATCGACGGCCGAGACACCTTTGGTCTGCCCTATGCTCTCCTTGAGGCGCACGGCGCATGCGGTGCACTCGGCCTGGCCCGGGAGTGCCACCGGTATCTCGACGCTCCGGTGCCGGTCGTTCTTACCTTGTTCAGACATGGTTCGCCATCCCCGCCATCATCTCTCTGCTGTGGAGTATATGCTCGCTGCACACACCGATAAGCTGCTCCACGTGCTCGTCGTGCGGACGGTAGTAGATCTCGCGACCGTCGCGTCGATGCCGGATAAGATCGAAGAGCCGCAAGATCCGCAGGTGGTGCGAAACGGCCGACGGACTCATGTTCACCACGGCGGCCAATTCGTGCACGCACAGTTCATCCGCCCCGATCAGCGCTTGGAGAATGAGCACCCGGGTCGGATCGCCAAGCACCTTGAACAGATCGGCGACGTGCTCGGCGTGCTCCCGGGAGGCATCGATCGAATCGGGAGGTGCAGCGGTGGATTCGCGGTGGTCGGCGGCGGATTCGCATGCTGCAGAGTCGACGGTCATGTCCTCTCCCCATTTGAACACATAAGCAGATGTTCATATATTGGACAGTGTATCCCCACGGGTGGAAAGGGGCAACCTTGAAATGGCCGGTTCCCTCGGCTAGTATTCGAGCCCAGCTCCGGTCGGTCCGCAAGCGGCAGTCCGGACGCAGGCCGCGCACCAAGCGTGGCGGGGTAGCTCAGTTGGTAGAGC
>CAZDGO010000324.1:0-3219 GCA_964504825.1 uncultured Gaiellales bacterium | reverse complement strand
CCGGCGCAGGCACAGTTCGCCGAGTTCGCACAGGCCGTCGGGGCCGAGGAGGGCCAGATGGATGGTGGCGGCGAGAGCGCACAGGGCCTGGTTCGAGCAGATGTTCGACGTCGCCTTGGCCCGGCGGATGTGCTGCTCGCGGGCCTGCAGGGTGAGCGCGTAGCAGATGCGGCCATCGGCGTCGGTGGTCTGGCCCACCAAGCGTCCCGGCAACTGGCGCAGATACTCAGTCCGGCAGGCCATATAGCCTGCCGACGGGCCCCCGAAGTTCATGTCGCCGCCGAAGACCTGCACGTCGCCTACGGCCACATCGGCGCCGAGGGCACCGGGAGAGTCGAGCACGCCCAAGGTCATCGGGTTCTGGGAGACCACGAGTAGGGCTCCTGCCGCGTGGGCGGCTTCCGCCAAGGGCGCGATATCTTCCACCACTCCGAAGAAGTTCGGCTGTTGCACCAGGACCGCGCCGACGCCGTCGAGTTCTGCCGGAAGTGGTATACGCGTGTGTCCGGTCTGCGGATCAAGCGCCAGGGAGTCCAGGGGGAATCCCGGTCCCGTCGCATAGGTGGCGAGTACGTGCCGGCTCTCGGGATGCACGCCCGCCGAGCAGAGCACGCGCCCGCGGTGGGTGTGCCTGAGAGCCAGGAAGGCGGCCTCGGCCAGGGCCGACGGGCCGTCGTACATACTGGCATTGGCCACGTCCAGGCCGGTGAGAGCGCATATCACCGTCTGGAACTCGAAGATGTGTTGCAGCGTGCCCTGGGAGACCTCCGCCTGGTAGGGCGTGTAGGCCGTGGCGAACTCAGACCTGCTGATGAGGGCCCGCACGGCCGCGGGCACGTAGTGGTGGTAGCAGCCGGCCCCCAGGAAGGTGGCCGAGCGGCACACCTGGTTGTGGGCGGCGAAGTCCTGCATGCGGGCCGCCACTTCGGGCTCGGATGATCCTGGGGCCAGATCGAGTGTGCAGCTGCGCAGCTCGGCCGGGATGGGGGAGAAGAGGTCGTCGATGGAGTCGACGCCGACAGCGGCCAGCATGGTCCGGCGGTCGGCGTCGGTGTGGGGCAGGTAGGTCACGAAGGCTCTTCGGCCGGCGCGGACGCCTCCGGCCGCGGCGCTCGGCGGTGCGCCTCCGGAATAGGCGTGACTCCCGCGCGGTAGAACGGCCGTTCGACTACCCGGGCGGGCACTTCTTTCTCGCCCACCTGGATCGTCACCTCGGTGCCGGTAGCGGCGTGCTCCGGCAGTACGTAGCCCAACGCGATGGGGTGGTCGAGCACCGGGCTGTGGGTGCCCGAGGTCACCCGGCCCACCAGGTTGTCTCCCACGGCGATCTCGTCCCCGTGACGAGGGATGGTGCGGGCATCGGTGGCTAGGCCTACAAGTAACTTCTCCGGCCCCCGTTTGGCGGCTTCGAGGAGGGCTTCGCGACCGACGAAGTCCGGCTGGTGGGAACGCTCCAACTGCGTCAGCCATCCCAAGCGGGCTTCGAACGGGGTGGTGTTCTTCGTGATGTCCTGGCCGTAAAGCAGGAGGGCGGCTTCAAGGCGCAGTGTGTCACGCGCGCCGAGGCCACAGGGAGCCACCGTGCCGGGCGCTCCGGCGGCGAGGAGCGCGCTCCACAGCGTGCGGGCGTCTTCAGTGGCGACCAGCAACTCGGCGCCGGTCTCGCCGGTGTAGCCCGTGCGCATCACCGTGGCCTCGACGCCCGCCACGTTTGCTCGGGCGAAGCTGAAGGGCGGCATCGACGTGGTGTCGAGTCCCCGCGAAAGACGGTCGAGCACGGCCAGGGCTGCCGGTCCCTGGAGAGCGAGGAGACAGGTGAGGTCGGTGAGGTCGTCAAGCTCCAGACCGGCATCGCCCGGGGTGAGAGCCGGCGACGCGAGCAGGTGGCCCTCGATCCACTCCCGATCCTGAGTCGTACGTGCGGCGTTCACGATGAGAAGGATGCCGTCGTCGCGCCGGTAGACGATCAGGTCGTCTTGTATCCCCCCCCAAGGGGTGAGCATGACCGTATACCGAGCCTGACCTACTCCCAGGTCGGATAGGTCACTGGCCACCAGGCCCTGCACCGTGGCGAGCGCGCCGGGTCCGCGGAGTAAGAGACGGCCCATGTGGGAGACGTCGAAGAGCCCGGCTCGGGTGCGCACCTGCAGGTGTTCGCCGATGATCGATCCATAGGTCAACGGCATCTCCCAGCCGGCGAACGGGCTGAAGCGTGCGCCCAAGGCGACGTGCTCCTCCCGCAGAGGCAGATGCCGGAGATCCGGGTTCTCAGGTGGTGTCTCGGATTCCCCCATGTATGCCTCTCCCTCAGTCGTGGAACACCCATGTCATTGTGCCACAAGCCCGTGCCTTCTCTGAACTTTGGGGGTTCACTCATACTTTCCTCACAGTGGAGGGCCACACTGACAGCAACACAGCAGCCGAGCCGTTCTCGCCGCGAAGGAGGAATGCAGTATGAAACAGTTCCTGCAACACAAGTGGGTCATCGGGGCGGGTGCCCTCGTCCTGGTGGTGGCCCTGGGCGCCATCGCGTGGGCCGCCCCCAGTGAGACGACGACTACCCCGACCGTCACCCCTCAGCAAGGCGCGGGCCCAGACGGCATGGGCCCAGACGGCATGGGATTCGGCCTGTTCGGCGGCGGCGGCATGATGCGCCACGGCAAGGGTGGACCCGGGGCTGCGGCAGACCCCGAGCAGTTCCACCAAGACAGGGAGCAACATCAGGCGGACATGCAGGCCCGCCGGGACGCATTCTTGAAGCTGATCCGGGATAAGATGACCACGGAGGACCAACAGAAGCTCGACAGCCTTTCGGCGACGGCTACGCAACAGCGCGACGCCCTTGAGGCCGCCCGGCAGGCGCTGAACAAGACCGCGTCCGATCTGCGGACTCTAGTGGACAAGTACTTCCCCGAAGCGTCCACGGGCTCTGGTTCCACGTCCACCACGCCGAACGCGACTACCAACTAGTCCGGCATCGGCACCAGACAGTTCCCTCCCCTGGGGCTTGGGGCCGGCTCCGCCGGCCCCAACGACGACAACGTCCGCCTCTGGTACACGCAAGCCTACAGCGTCGTCCGCTTCCTCATCCGGTCGAAGTGGTTCGTGTCCTACTATCAGTTCTGCAAGAACCTCCGCGACGGCAAGCCCATGCACGAGGCGCTCTACAAGGCTTACGGCATGCCCTATAACCGCCTGTCCGCGCTCGAGCACGCCTGG
>CAZDGO010000323.1:0-3219 GCA_964504825.1 uncultured Gaiellales bacterium | reverse complement strand
CGGCACCATGCCGAGGACGCTCTGTTCGAGGGAAGCGGCACCCACCACGCCGGTGAGTCCCACGACCGCCCCCAGGGTAACAATGTTGGCGGTCTGAGCACGGCCGGTGACCTCGAGAGCGAGCCGCGTGAAGGGCACGCCGTATGTGGCGCCGGGCACGAGCGGCGGGTCGCGGACCTCGTCGGAATCGAACAGGAAGATCCCGGTGGCCCGCAGAGCGGGGACGTAGTGGTGAGCGGCTTCGTCGGAGAGGACCACGAGAAGGTCGATCCCGAGGAGCTGCGGATAGTCGACAGGCCGGTTCGAGATGATAACGTCCGAGCGGCTGTAGCCGCCCCGTGCCTCCGGGCCGTAGGACTGGGTCTGAATGACGTAGCGGTGGTCCCGGGTGGCGGCCACCGCCAGGATGACCCCCATGAGGATCACCCCTTGGCCGCCGCTCCCCCCAAAGCGCACCTCGACGAACTCGCGCCCGGCAAGGAGTCCCGCCGACTCACCCATCGGCGCGCACCCTGACGCGGTCGAGCATAGCGTAGTAGCCAGCGCTGAACTCGGCCGCGGTCTGGTCACGGTGGAACACCCCGGTCACGATCCGATCCTTGCGTTCCTCGGGCGTGAGTCCGACCGCCTTCTTGATGCTGATCGCCCGAGCCTTTTGGTCCTCCAGCATAGCGATGGCGCCCTTGGGCTCGTTGCGCTTGCCGAACTCCGTCGGACAGTGGGTGACCGCCTCGATGAAGGCAAAACCGGGATGGCGGATACCGTCCCGGATCAACCGCTCCAGCGCCCGGATGCCGTAGGTCGTGCCGCGGGCGACGTAGCTCGCCCCGGCGGCTTCGGTGAGCCGGCAGAGGTCGAAGGCGGGCTCCGTGTGTCCGAAAGGAGCGGTAGAACCCCGGTCGCCCTCATCCATGAGGGGCGACATCTGGCCGCCGGTCATGCCGTAGATCTGGTTGTTGAACAGGATAGTCGTGATGTCGATGTTGCGCCGGCAGGCGTGGATCAAGTGGTTGCCTCCGATGGCGGCGCCGTCGCCGTCGCCGGTCAGCACGATCACCGTGAAGTCCGGCCGGGCCATCTTTATGCCCGTCGCGAAGGCGAGAGCCCGTCCGTGGATGGCGTGCACGGTGCCGAAGTCGAGGTAGCCCACCGCCCGGCTCGAGCAGCCGATGCCCCCTACCACCACCGTCTTGTCCCTCTCAAGGCCCAAATAAAGGGCCGCGCGCAGGAAGGCGCCCGTCACGGTGCCGATGCCACAACCGGGGCACCAGATGTGAGGCAGTCGTTCGGTGTGCAGATACTGCTCGATCGCCAACGGCGTCATGCGTCACACGCTCTCATACTTGCCCACCAACTCGGCCACCCGATCGATGATCTCCTGCGGGGTTATCAGCGTGCCGTCGATCTTGCCCATGCTGACCACGGTGGTCCAGTTCTCGGCCATCTTGCGCACTTCCCGCGCGTATTGGCCCAAGTTCAGTTCCGGGATGAGCATGAACTCCACCCGTCGGGCCACCTCCTGGATCAGCTCCACCGGCATCGGGAAGAGCGTATAGAGGTGGAGCACCTCCACCGGCATGCCTTGGACCTCGGCCAGATACAGAGCCGCGCGGGCGCTCCGGGCACACGAGCCGTACGCCACGATGCACACCCGGCCCTTGCCCTCGTTCTTCATGTCGTAGAGGCACAGTTCGTCGCGATGGTGGATCACTTTGTCGTGCAGCTCGCGCAGGAACTTCTCGCTCTTCTTCGGATCGTTGGTCGGGAACCCGGTCTCGTCGTGAATGAGCCCGGTAACGTGCGGGTGGCGCAGAGAACCCAGCTCGTGGGGCGGGTGCACTTCGCGCACGAGATCAGGATGCACGTAGCTCTCGTTGAAGTCGAAGTCGCCGCTGGAGAGGCGGTAGCGGCCCGCGAGTTCCGGCGAGAAACTCTCGCGCATGTGGCCCACCACCTCGTCAGAGAGCAGGGTGACCGGCGTGCGGAAGCGCTGGGCGAAGCGTACCGCGGCAATGGTCAGGCGGTACATATCGGCCACGTTGCTTGCGGCGAGCACGATGGCCGGGTGGTCGCCATGTGTGCCCCAGCGGGCCTGCATCACGTCACCTTGAGAGGGCGTGGTCGGTCGGCCCGTGGAGGGGCCCATCCGCATGACATCGACGATGACCACCGGCGCCTCCGCCATGATGGCGTAGCCGATGGCCTCCTGCATGAGCGAGAACCCGGGGCCGGAGGTGGCGGTCATGCCCACCCCGCCGGTGAGCGAGGCCCCGATGCAGGCGCAGATGGAGGCGATCTCGTCCTCCAGCTGCAGGAACACTCCGCCTACCAGCGGCAGCTCCCGAGCCATGGTCTCCATGATCTCGGAACTCGGAGTGATCGGATAGCCGGCAAAGAAGCGCACGCCCGCGTCAAGGGCTCCCAGCGCGCAAGCCCGGTTGCCCTGCACGAGCAGACTGTCCTGGTCGATCTTCTCGCGCAGCAGATGAGTGTGCCAGAGTTCCATCAACAGACAGCTTACTCCAGATGGGCGTGCGCTTCTCGCCCGCGCCGTCTTCCCTATTTAGCTCAACGAGGCGGACTCGTCCGCTTCCATCATCCCAAAGACGTTCCCCTCAGTATCGCTGAAGTAAGCGAGCCACCCGACTCCGGGCACGGCCATCTTTGGCAACACCACGGCGCCACCCGTCGTGAGAGGCTCATAGACCACTGGGTGCCCGCGTTGAAAGCGCTTAACATGCCGCCTCTTCGCCGCGTAGCTACGGCCGCTGAGCCGAGCGAGGGCGTCGGTTCTGTAGACGTAATCGAACTGATCGCGGTCGGCCTCCACCACCAGCGGCGTGCGGCCGCCATCGGACTCAGCCTCGATCTCGGCCACCAGCCGACGATCGGCGCGCTCCACCCGCGGGCGACGGGCGCCTGAATCCGTCAGCCACTGGAGCACGTCCCGCGTCGCCGCTGCGCGGGAGGGCGGACCGATCGGTGGCAGAGCGAATCCCTCCGGTTCCCCCGGTCTGAAGACCACCAACAGCTGCCCTTCATGTAGGCATCACTGGGGCCCGTAGTGGCTCCGCCAGATGGACAGGTTGGAACGTAAGCTCGGAAGTGACGGGCCTGTAGTCTCGCAGACGCGCCGTGATCTCGGCTCGGTGTCCGAGCTCTAATGTTAGATTAATAGAGGTTCCTTTTCCTGCATACCGAACGAGGTCGGTGGAGGCG
>CAZDGO010000322.1:0-3229 GCA_964504825.1 uncultured Gaiellales bacterium | reverse complement strand
TTCTGCCACAACGCCGAACCGCACCGCCCCCCGGCGAAGCGTCATTCTGAAACGACTAGTACGTCCTGCCGGCCTGCTCCCAAAACCGCGGCAGACCATGCTCCTCGGCGATGACTTTGTACGCACAATAGCTGCTCCCCCGCCCGATTCCACCCCCCGAGTGAAGATTGCTCGAGCAGATGTAGAGATCCTTCACCGGTGTGCGATAGTTGGAGAGTTCCGGTGTGGGCCGGAAACGGTCGGCCTGATTGACCGTCATGGCACCGTTCACCCACCCGCCCTGGTCCATGTCGATGTTGCGGTTGATAACATCCCACGGGGTGGTGATGTGGGCGTCGATGACATTGTCCCAGGTCATATTGGGCGCGTATTTCTGCCAGTGTTTGAGGAACTCTCCCACCACTTCCTTCTTCATCCGCCGCCAATCGGCGTCGCTATGGAAGCGATACGGCGCCGCGAACTCCTCCACCAGGATGGTGTGCTTGCCGTCGGGTGCCCGGGTGGGGTCGTAGATCGAGTCGGGGGCGGCCAGGGTGACGAACTCGCTGGGCCACCCGTTCAGCCAGATCTCGGCCTGATACTTGTAGGACATGTAATCGACGTCCTTGGGGGCCATGTAGAGGCGGGGCTGCATACCCAGGTCGGGGTAGTCCACCCGCGCGCTGTAGTCGGGCAGCTCGTGCATGGCTATGTTGCCCCACCAGATCTGTGCCCGGTCGTAGTCGATCTTCTTGGTGCGCCGGAACGCGGACTCGGTGAAGTACTCCTCCCCGATGAGGCGCCGGCAGGTCTGCGGCACCCCCAAGTCGGACACGACGAACTTGCGCGCCCGCACTTCGGTGCCGTCGGTCAGCACGATGCCCACCGCCCGGCCGTTCTCGATGATGGCCCGCTCCACTTCCTGGCTGACGAAGAACTGCCCGCCCAGGTTGCTGAAGGCCCGCTGGAGCGCGTGGGTGATGGAGTGAGTGCCGCCGTAGACGATCGAGGCCGACTCCCACGACAGCACCAGCGCCAGCGTGTGGACGAACACGTAGGGGCCGAGCACGTCCGACGGGAACGAGCCCGTGGAAGTCTCGATAGCCCGCATGAAGAGGATCTGCAGCTCCGGCGAATCGAACAGGTCGAGCGCCAGCTGCCGTCCCGTCTGGAAGCACCAGACCGGCTCGATGCCGTCGACCTCGGCGCCCACCAACTTCTCGAGGGCGTTGGGCACGCCCCACGGCGTGGGCGGTGAGTAGCGGTACTCGCGGAACGCCTGCCGCCAGGTGCGCATGTAGCGTCCGAGCAGCTCGAGATAGGTCTCGGCGTCGCGGGAGCTCAGCTTCGCGATCTCCTCGTAGGTCTTGCGGACGTTCTCCTCGGAGTAGCTCTCGACGCCGGTTTCCGGGTCGACCACCAGCGCCGAGTAGCCGATAAAGGCTGTGCCGTCGGGGAAGACGATGCCCTCGTTGTGGTCGGGGAAGACATACTTCAGTCCCTTGGACGGAAGATCGAAGTCCCGGTACGCAGGGTGGGCCCAGAAGCGGGTGAAGTGGGCGCAGGGGTTCTGCACGAAGCCCGGACAGGGCAGATCCTCACCGCAGGCGCCGCCACCCAGCTCGTGTTGGCGCTCGAACACGGCGGTGTCCAGACCCGCCTTCGCCAGATACGCGGCCATGATGGTGCCGTGATGCCCCCCACCAACGACGATGGCATCGAACGTCGCGTCAGCCATTGCTCAACTCCCCCCTACGCTGTCGCGTACTGTTTCGCGGTCTCCTCGCGCTGGCGGCGGAGCTCGGCCCGCCGCTGCTCGCGCGCGCTCAGGTCACTCTCGTCCTTGGTGGCCTTTGCCGCCGGTCGCTCAGTTCGCGCCGGCGCGGCCGACACTCCTTCGTCCGGCACCGGCGCTAACGAGGCAATCGCGGCCACTGCCGGCTCGGCGACGACCTCGATCGCCTCGACCTCAGCCACGCCACCCGTGCGCACCACCGGCTCGCGGCTCACGCGCTCGCGTGAACTCCGGCGTCCACCTTCCTTCTCCATGACGAAGCCTCGAGCTTCACTTCCCGCTACCAGCAGCTTGAGCAGATGCCAGATCGTGCCCGGCTTGAGCATCTGGCCGGCCATCTGCCGAAGGTCCTTACCGCCCAGGTCGGTTTCGATGTGCCAATGCACCGGTTCGGTACTCGTGATCACCATCACCACGCTCTGCTCGCCATTCTCCTTCTTGGTGAAACCGTCGAAGTGGCACTGCAGCTGCGTCTTGCCGAGTCCTGTGGATTTGACCTTCATGCTTCTCTCCTCCTAGTGACTGCCGAGGATGCCCGTCGCGCGGATCTGCGTCAGCTTCTCCGGCTCGGTCCACCACTTATCGAGGCCGAGGTCTTCGGCCAAGGTGTTCGCCGCGTTGTAGCCCGGACCAAAGGTCACCATGCCCCCCGGCGACACACTCGCGCCACAGACGTAGAGGCCGTCTATGGGCGTACGGTTGTTGGAGCACTCCTCATTCGGACGCAGATAGCCCATCTGCAGCGGTTTGTACGCGCCGTGCTTGATCCCGCCCTTCACCATGGTGGGGAACTTGTTCGAGATGTCTTTGGGCGTCGAGAGATACCGCCAGACGATGTTGTCGGCGGTCATGTTGGGCGCGTAGGTGCGTAGTGTGGCCTGCAGCTCGTCGGCGTGCTGCTCCCGGACCCGGTACCAGGCATCGGACCCGCCGTCGAACAGATCGTAGGGAGCATGTTCCGAGAGCAGGCCGGTGGCTTTGCCCGCGGGCGCCTGATAGGGGTCGTGCACCGAGGGGAAGCAGGCGTTGAAACCCGCCTCAGGCAGAAGCTCGCCATCGTGGATGGCGTCCCAATGGTCGATCATGTCCTCATGCGAGTCGTACCCCAGGATGTGGACGAAGGCCTGGTTCACGTCGGGATTGAACGTGGCGGAGATGAAGTCCGGCGGCTCGGCCAGGGCCAGGTGCACGCCGTTCAGGCTCCACGTGTCCCACTGCCAATCCTTGATACGCGTCACGAAGTTCGAATCGAGATGCTGCTCGCCCACATATTCCAGGAAGGTCTGGTGCGGATCAAGGCTGGAAGCCACGAACTTAGCCGCGGTATGTACCGTGCCGTCCTCGAGCTCCACGCCCGTCGCGCGCCCGTCATCGATGATGATGCGCTTGATCAGCTGGCTGCCCAGGATCATGCCGCCGTGGGCGTAGATGTCTTTCGAGAGCCGGTTGGACAAC
>CAZDGO010000321.1:0-3230 GCA_964504825.1 uncultured Gaiellales bacterium | reverse complement strand
CACATCTCGACGCGCGGCCACGGGTTCGGCCTAACTGGATGACCGACGAAGAGGCGGCGCAGTTCGAGCGCCACGGTAAGTAGGTCACTTTGAAAAGGTGACCTCTGTGGCCTTGAGCGGGCCGGCTAACGAAAGTCATTCCCGCCCGCAAGCAATCACGCGGCGCCGCCACTGATCACGACCTGATCCCGTCGCAGGCGTAGACTCCTATCCGTGTCCGATCCCGCGATCGACGCCGCGCGCCAGATCGCCGGTGGATCGCTCGACGCGATGCGCCAGGCGATCGTCGGTGCTCCGCCCGAGCTGCTGAACTGGCACCCAGCCGGCGACGATACCAACCCGATTGCCGTGCTCGCTGTTCACGCGCTCAACAGCACCCGATGGTGGCTCAGCGTGGCGATCACGGGGGTGGTGCCGGAGCGCGATCGCCCGGCCGAGTTCCGAACGACTGTCTCGAGCGCCGAGGAGCTGCTGTCGGTCGTCGATCCGTTGGCCGCCGAGTGCCGGGTCCTCCTAGAGGCCGGAGGCGCCTTCGATCCGGGTGCTTTCCGCACCGACCCGCGCGACGGGGCTACCGTGACGGCGGCCTGGGCCCTGATCCACGCCGTTGAGCATCTCCAGGAGCACGTCGCCCACGCCGAGCTGACGCGGCAGATGTGGGACCTCGCCGCGGCGGGCACCAACTAGGGAGGGGTCGACCGACCTCGCCGAGCTGACCTCGTCGAGGAGCTCGCTCAGCAGGCGCCGCGATCGCTCCAGCGCATGGCTGAAGGGTGCAGAAACCCCTGATCCATCATGCGGCGACCGCATGATACTCGTGGATGAGTCCCGTAGGGGTTCAAAAGTCCGATTCACCTCAAGCTGCCCTCGCGTGATACTCGTTGATCAGCCCGGCGACGGCCCGGCGTTTGCGGATATCAGCGATCTCTACCACTTCGGGATCGATACCGATGGTATCGGGGGAGGCAAGGTCGATCCCGCGGTGCGGCCGATGCGAGTTGTAGTGCTCTTCGAACCCGGCCAAGAGCCGATCGAGGTGACTCCGTCCCGAGGATGAGCACACGGTCGGTCACCTCGGTCTTGATCGTTCTGATCGAGCGTTCCGAGAAAGCGTTGGCGTTCGGGGCACGGATCGGCGTCTTGATGACGCGGGCGCCTTCGGTCTTGAATATCTCATCGAAGGACCGGGCGAACTTGGCATCGCGGTCCCGGATCAGGAACCGGATGTCTTCCAATTCTCCAGTCATGGAAAGATTCCTCGCTTGCTGGGTGCAAAAGACCCCGTCTGGGTTTGACGTTGCCAAGGAGAAACGAAGCCTGCGAGAGCCGACCTCGATGAAGGCGAGCACGTAGACGGTTCGTAGGAACACGGTCTCCACGGTGAAGAAGTCACACGCCAAGATCGCATCGGCCTGAGCTCGCAGGAACTCGGACCACGAAGGGCCGTCGCGGCGGGGTGCGGGGCCGATCCCTGCTTGGCGAAGGATCCTACGGATCGTTGACACTCCTATCACGGACGCCCAGACCTTGAAGCTCTCCCTTGATCCGGTAGCAACCCCAGTCGGAGCTGTCTTTGCCCATGGAGATGATGAGATCGCGCATCTCGGGTGCGACCCGAGGGCGACCCATGCGGGTCTTCTTGAACGTCCATCTGCGCTTGACCAGCTCACGGTGCCAGCGCAAGGGCGTCTGGGGGGAAAAGCTGAAGACCCCCCAGCGCTCGCGGGGCAGGATCCGCGAAAGTGCAGCGAAAAAGAGCCGGTCGCGCCGGCGGAGCCTCGGGCGCGGGGCGCCTCTGGTTTCGACCACAAGCCGGTGTCGAAGCACCATGTTTTCGGCGAGCACCTGTTGAAGCAAGGCATCCGGAGCGGCGAAGCCTACGAGGCGGCGAACGAACGAGTAGATGATCAGGAAGAACACGCGCGCATCCTACGGACTCCCAACTCAGACAGCGCGTACTTCTGGACCCCTACGGGATCGCACGGGCATTTCTCCGTCGTTCTGTGTCGTCGTCATCTCGGGCTGCACGCCACTGTGCTCGACCTTCCGTCCGCGGTCCAGCATGCCGCTCCACTCCTGGCGCGAGAAGGGATAGGGGACCGGGTTGTCCTGCAGGCCGGCAACGTGCTGACCGACGATCTCGGTGAATCCGTCTATGACCTGATCCTGATGTTCAGTCTGGTCCACCACTTCGACGACGCCACCAACCGGCTGCTGGTCGCAAAGTCGGCTCGGGCGGTTTTCAGCCCGCGGGCCAGCAGCGCCATCGTTCGACCTCCACCGCGAGGGCCGGCCCCTTCGGTGGCTGCCCGCGCTCCTGGGGATACCTGTCGAGGAGCAGACTCAGCACCCGTTCGAGCTTCGGGCCCTCGCCGACGATCCGCGCGCGGCCGTCGGCGCGGACCCACCATAGGCGGCTCCAGTCTTCGTCGTACGAGTCGACGAGGAGGCTCACGCGTGGCTCCGCGCGGATGTTGACGAGACGCTGCAACCGACGATGCCGCTTCGGCTTCTCGTCGACCACCAGCCACACCGTGTCGCCTTCGAGGACGAACACCACGGGAACGAGGTGCGGCGCTCCATCGGGTCGGACCGTCGCCAGCCGGGCAACGCGAGCGGTGGCGAAGCGCGCACGAGCCTCCTTCTCGTTCATCGCGGGGCCAAGCGTACGAGTGCCGGGTCTGCACGGGCTCCGTCGGCGGATCTGGGACTCGTCTCCTCGAAGCATCGGAACGCGATCGATCCCCACGAGGCGCCGACACGTGCCTTCTCTAGGAGCCCGCCGGAGGTCTTTGGCCCGGGCGGGGAACGAACTCGTCGCAGAAGCCGCCGGCGTGGATCACACCTCGGACGTACCTGCAGCCACCGATCGCCAGCCGCGGGAACATGAACTTGCACTCGGCGCACCGAAGCTCAGGCTTCGTGGCCGGCCGGTAGTTGGCGGCGGACTTGGACAGACCCCAGACCATCGGCATGGCGACCTCCCCGACAGGAACCGCGCCGATCCTACCCCGCGGGGCGCCGAGGCTGCGTGAGCAACGCCAGTGATGGGGGTGACCGGATGGCCCGGGGCAACGCGGCCAGCGAGATTCTAGACGCAAGGAAGCGCCGCTCCCGCTAGGTACTCTGCAGAGCCCAGCGGACCGAGGTCTCCACGTCTTCCCAGGAGAACAGGCGGCCCGGCCGGACCCATACCCTGCCAGCCTCGAGGATGGCCTCGGCCACCCCGG
>CAZDGO010000320.1:0-3283 GCA_964504825.1 uncultured Gaiellales bacterium | reverse complement strand
CTGCGCTGTACAATTGAAAGTGGAAAGTCCGTGGTGCGGTCCTTTCCTTGGTCGCGGCACGAGAAGTTCTTCACCCTCTTCAGCAAGGCCGGGTTAGAATCCGGGTTGCTGGTGGCCCTAAAGGCTGCTCGCTAGGCTTTGGACCGAGTCGGGCAAGTTCGAAAGCTGTCCAGTTAGGACCACCTAGAAAGACCTGCAAATGCGGGTATTTTTTTGTCTCTTGGGCTGTTCGATCCGCCCGCTTCGGCCTATCTGCCAACGCTTTGCCAACGCCGGGGTTGAGCCGTGACTATACTTTGCTCAGCCTGCGTTGGCCCGTCGACCCTCCGCGCAACAAACCTTGTGTCCTCGCTCGCTTGCTGGAGCGGCGGATTTGTTCCCGGGTGATCGCATCGATGAGCTTCGACGGGTCCGTAGACTGTGCAGCAGAGGTCAGAGTCAACGTGAAGCGGAAGGAAGCTAGCCACGACGTCGGGCCCAACTTGCTCTTCATTGTCAAGCGCCCGGACGGGGGCCCATGCCCTCGTCGTGGAGGACCTGACCAAACGCTTCGGGGAGCGCACTGCCGTCTCGGACATCTCTTTCACCGTCGAGCACGGCGAGGTCTTCGGATTTCTCGGACCCAACGGTGCCGGCAAGACCACGACCGTGCGCACGCTTGGGACGCTGCTCGCCCCCTCGGCGGGGTCCGCCGTCGTCGCCGGGCTTCCGCTTGTCCCGGCCAATGGAGTCGAGATTCGACGGCGCATCTCCATCATGCCCGAGTCGCCAGGCCTCTACCTCCGTCTGACCGTGAACGAGAACCTCGAGTGCTTCGCCGGCCTCTACGAGCTGCCCAACGTCCGTGAGCGCATCAGATATGCCCTTGGCGCCGTCAACCTCGTCGCGCGAGCGAACGATCTCTGCGGTGCTCTCTCCAAAGGTCTCCGCCAGCGGGTGGGGCTGGCCAGGGCGTTGCTCAGCGACCCGGAAGTGCTCTTCCTCGACGAGCCGACCTCCGGCAGGCCGTGGGTGGCTGGTCGGGTACCTCCGGTCCCATCACTCTCGAAGCCATCGATCAGGAGATCGCTCGACTGGAGGCGGAACTTGCGCGGCGAGATGAGACGGCTTGAGACATTAAAGGAGCGGCGCCTCGTCTTGGTCGAGCTCCAGCTTGAGCGCGGACGGCAGCTCTGCGTTGACCCCGATCTCGATGTCGCTCGGTACAGTGACGAGGATCTCTTTGCCTGCTGCCGGGCCATCGTCCACGACTTGGGCGTCGACACCAGGGAGATGGGAGAGCAGGAGATTTACCGGCTGGCCGATGAGGCGCTTGGGGAGGATCTTGCTTGCGAAGACGAGCCCCATTTACGGGCAGCACCATGAACCATGGTGCGCGGCCCAGGGGACGGAGGGGCACCCCGGCACTAAAACAGAGCCCCGCACTTCCCGGGGCACGGAGAGGTCCGGCGCCCGCCCGCGAATGCATGCCTCAGCAGGTCGCCGGGCTTCGTCGATCTCACCGGGTCGCGAACGCTGCAGGCATTGCAGGACTTGGGGGGGTCGAGAGGCACATCTCTCTGGGGTCTGAGCGATTCCAGCAGCCTGTTTCCACACTTGTGTCCGCGACCCGGTTATGTTACCATGCTGGTATCGGAGACAAGACTTACCTGTTTGGTTACAAGGCGGGCGTGCTTGAGGGTCATTGCCAGAGGGACACTCAGGGATTTCTGGGTGAGTCATCCAGCGGTAGAAGGCAGGTTGCGGGCTTGGTTTCTGGAGGCGAAGACAGCCAGGTGGGGCAGTCCTGCCGACGTAAAGGCGGGCTATCCGTCGGCGAGCATCTTGGCAGACAACCGCGTCGTCTTCAACATCGGAGGCAATAGCTACCGTCTGGTAGTCCATATCAACTACGAGCTCCAGATTGTGCTCATAAAGTTCATAGGAACCCACGACGAATACGACAAGATCGATGCTACGACTATCTGAGGAGGAGGCAATGAACCCGAGAGTCATCCGAAACGAAGCTGACTATGCGGAGGCTCTCCGGAGAATCGATGAACTGATGGAGGCCGATGCGGAGACCTCGGAGGGCGAAGAGCTCGACCTTTGGGCCACGCTGGTGGAACTCTACGAAGAATCGCAGCATCCACTTGAACCTCCGAGCGCGATTGAGGCTATTCGTTTTCGCATGGAACAGCTTGGTTTGCGCCAGGCGGATGTTGCGCCTCTGCTCGGAGGAAGGAGCAGGGTGTCTGAGATCCTGGGTGGCAAACGGACGCTCACCTTGAACATGATCCGGGCGTTGAATGAGCACCTCGGTATTCCTCTGGAATCTCTCATCGGGAGACAGCAGAGCGGAGCTGCAGTCGACGTCGCGCAGTTGGACATCGAGTCGTTGCCTGTCAGGGAGATGGCCAAGCGCGGCTGGTTTCCTTGGTTTCAAGGCTCGGCTCGAGAGGCTGCGGATCAATCGTCGGAGCTGGTCGTGCGGTGGCTCTCGGGTATCCAGGCGGGTCGTCTCGAGGCTGCACTCGCGCGTCAACATGTCCGTGCTGGGTCGCAGTCAGACGACGGGGCTCTTCTCGCATGGAAACTCAGGATTCTGTGGCTTGCCGAGAGAGAGGAATTACCAGCGTATCGGCCGGGAACCGTCGACGCGGACTTCGCGAGAGAGCTGGTGCGACTGAGCGTCTTTGACGAGGGACCCAGACTTGCGCGCGAGTTTCTCAGGAAGAGCGGGATTCACCTCGTGGTGGAACGGCACCTGCCGCACACGCATCTCGACGGCATGGCGACGGTGAACGGAAACGGCGCGGCGGTCATAGGACTCACTCTCCGCCATGACCGCATCGACAACTTCTGGTTCACGCTTCTCCACGAGATGGCGCATGTCTTCCTGCACTTCGAGGCGGAACGGGTCGATGAGTTCGTTGACGATCTTGACGCTGCATCCGGAGGGAAGCTGGAGGAAGAGGCGGACAGTTGGGCTCAAGACGTGCTCATACCGGCCGCGGAATGGGAAAGCGCACCTGTTCGTGTGGCGCCGTCAGTGCCGGGTGTCCTCGAGCTGGCCTCTGAATTGAGAATCAGCCCAGCCATCATTGCGGGGCGCATTCGGAAGGAACTGTCCAACTACAAGATCCTTACGCCCATTGTGGGCAATCGGAAGGTGCGCAGCCTCTTCGAACAGACCAAGGCGGCGTAGGACTCGTACTCCGCGAGAAGCCCAACTGTGATTCGCTGTATCCAGACCGACCTGGTCTGGATCGGCTGCGCCGCTTGCATGGGCGCGACACCGGTC
>CAZDGO010000319.1:0-3296 GCA_964504825.1 uncultured Gaiellales bacterium | reverse complement strand
GTGGCCGGCAACGACGCCCTGGAACAGTTCTTCATCCGCCACCCCGACGACATGCTCAGCCGGGAGGTCGAAGCGGCCACCATCGACGTCACCAACCCCTACATCCACGGACGCCACCTGGCGGCCGCCGCCTACGAGTCGCCCCTGGCCGACGAGGACGCCGAGTATTTCGGGCCCGGACTGGCCGCCGCTGCCGACCGCTTGGTACGTGAAGGCACGTTGCGCAAGGGTTTCGACACCTGGTACATAGCCGGCCCCGGCTACCCAGCCGGAGAGATCGGGCTGCGTTCGTCGTCGCCCGACCAGTTCACCATCGTCGACGAGGAGGCCGGGGAGGTCATCGGCACCCAGGAGGCGGACTCCGCCTTTTCGTTCCTGCACCCGGGAGCGGTCTACCTGCACATGGGCGAGACCTACTTGGTGACCTCCCTCGACATCGACGGCCGGGTGGCGGTGGTGCGCCGGGTCTCCGACTCCTATTACACCAATCCGCGCAAGGAATCGTCCACCGAGATCCTCTCAGAGGAGCTGCGCGACACGTTCGGACCCTTGACCCTGCACCTGGGGTCGGTGGTGGTGAACAGCCAGGTCATCGCCTTCCAGAAGAAGCGCCGGGGCGGCGATAAGGCCCTGGGCACTGAAGCGCTCGACCTGCCCATGCAGCACTTCCAGACCGAGGGCATGTGGATCACCTTCCCCCTCGACCTCGCGCCGGGCGAGCGTGACCTCCCCCGGCTGCCCGGAGCTCTGCACGCCCTCGAGCACGCCCTGATCGCCCTCCTGCCGCTGCTGGCCATGTGCGACCGCTGGGACATCGGGGGTCTCTCCACCCCGGTGCATCACCAGACCGAACTCCCCACCATCTTCGTCTACGACGGACACCCCGGCGGGGTCGGCATCGCCCGCCAGGGTTTCGGTCAGATCGACCAGTGGCTGCGCGACGCCCGGGCCCTCATACGCGACTGCCCATGCGAGTCAGGCTGCCCCTCGTGCATACAGTCGCCCAAATGCGGCAACTGGAACGAACCCCTGGACAAAGAGCTGGCCCTGGCCATGCTCGACACGATTCTGGCCCGGGCGTGACCTGGCCCCGATGTGACGCTCAGATGCCCCGCTTGCCCGTCGCGCGTTCTATGTCGAAGGCCAACATACGGAACCGTTGCCACGTCGCCGGGTCGTCCAAGTCGTTGGCGGTCCATGTCGCCACCGGGTCCACCTCGAGTTGCCTCATGAGCACCCACATGCCGTGGCGGGCCTCCTCGACGTCATCGACGAGACGCAGCCGTCCATAGACCACCACCGACTCGTAGTGTTGCGTGCAATCGTCGGCGACATACCCCAGGTCGCGGATCACGGTGCCACACGCCATCGGGTTGGCGGCACACACATCCAGCTTGCGGCCGGCGGGGGCCGCGTGGCAGTAGAGTCGCCGCGTCTCGGCGTCGAACCCGTAGCTGAGCGTCACCAGGTACGGCCGGTCCCCGTCGGAGAGTCCGACGGTCACGAACGTCCCGCTCGAGAGCAGTGCGTCGATCTCTTCGGGCGAGGATATCTCCTTGTCGGTGCGTCGCATCTGGTGGGTCATCAGCCGATCCTTTCCCTCGTTCCATCTTTTTCCGTGCTCTATCCCAAGTCGTTCGGGTGTCCCCGTTTGTTCGGGTTCCGACTCTCCTGGAGCGGACCGATATGCCCTCCCCTTGACGATTCACCCCGCCTCCCGTAGGGTCGCAAGCACAATGAGGAACTCTTTGCACATCAGTGTCATAGGCGCTGGTCGCGCCACCGCCGAGCTGTACGCCGTCGCCGAGGAGGTCGGCCGGCTGGTGGCGCAGGCGGGCGCCGTGCTGGTCTGCGGCGGGCTGAGCGGCGTGATGGCCGCCGCGGCCAGAGGAGCTCAGGAGGCGGGCGGTCACACCGTGGGCATCCTCCCCGGCCATGATCGTTCCGAAGCCAACCTGTACGTCGACTGCGTGATCGCGACCGGCATGGGCCACGGCCGCAACTTGGCGGTGGTCAGCACGGGAGACGTGGTCATCGCCGTGGGGGGCGCATACGGCACGCTGTCGGAGATCGGCTTGGCCCGCGCCATCGGGCGACCCGTGGTCCTACTCGACAGCTGGCGCCTGCAGCACGACGAAGGGATCGACGGAGTCTTCTACGCCACAACGCCGCAACAGGCGATCACTCTGGCTCTGGACGCCTTGGGGATACCGCCCGCCTGAGGGCACACCGCGCTTTCTCTCCCGCCGCCCGCTCCCCAGCCGCCGCGTCAACCCTCGGCTCCCTCGCGCACCCACCCCAGGAAAAGATCGGCCAGGCGCTCCGCCCGTCTGCGGATGACCGGTTCCAGTCCGCGGGCCTGCTCGATCAGCGCCCCGCCGTCGACACCCGCCGCCGCCAAAAGGGGTGACTGCTCCGCCCACACGGCGAGCATCTCGGGTGTGGTCTCGAGGTGGTATTGCAGTCCATACACGTGCCGACCGAGCCGGAACGCCGCCATGGAATAGAGGTCGGTAGCGGCCAGATGTACCCCGCCTGGGGGTAGATTGTGTGTGTCTTGGTGCCAGAACAGCACCGGCTCCGGGCCGGCGAACGCCTCCATCACCGGGTCGTCCCGCCCCACTTCGGTCATATGCAGCGGGAAGTAACCCACTTCAGCGGGCATCCCCCGATCGCGCCCCGAGAAGGCCGGGCTGCCGGCCACCTCGCTGAGCATCTGCGAGCCCAGACACAGACCGAGCACGGGCACATCGCGCTTCAACGCATCGTCGAGCAACCGCAGGGAATCGAGCAGGTGCGGCACCGCATCCCGCTCGTAGACGGCCATGGGCCCGCCGAGAGCGATGACCCCATCGTAGCCCCCATGAGCGATCAGCCGATCCACCTGGGCCGTGGCCGCCGGGCCGTTGTCGAGACCGCGAACCAGCGTAATGTCGGCCACCCGTTCCAAAGGGTCGGACAGCGCCCCCAGATGGGCGCGTGGATGGTGCTCGAGGACCACAATATGGGGGCGGTATACGGACCGCCGGCGAACCGTCATGCCCGCCCGCCCAGGCCACGCGTGCGTTCCGCGTGCGCGGTGCTGACGCAGTCCGCGAAGTGCTCGGCCACTATACGGGCCTTAGCCGCGAGGTCCGGCGCGAACTCAGCCGCCTGCGCGACCAAGGCGGCGGCATCGACGTAGTCCAAGGCGGCGAGTTCGTCCGCGTACGCTTCCACGAACGTGGCCACAAGCGCCGGGGTCACTTCCAGGTGGAACTGCAGCCCGTACGTCCACCGACCCCAGCGGAAGGCCT
>CAZDGO010000318.1:0-3304 GCA_964504825.1 uncultured Gaiellales bacterium | reverse complement strand
GAAGGCCTTGGCGTCCTCCAGATGCGCGCGCACGGCCTCCGCCACCCCGTCTTTGTCTCGCGCCTTCAGCCGCTCAAGGATTCGACGGTGCCCGCGGGTGGCCAGACGGGCAGTCTCCAGCCCGCGGAAGCTCTCTACGCGGAAGAGCACCATGTGCTGCCTGAGGTTCTGGCAGATCGCGAAGAGCCGCTCCGAACCACTGGCTCGGGCTAGGATCTCGTGGAAGGAGGCATCGTGCTCGGCCAGGAGGTCGGCGTTGCCCTGCGCAAGCTCCGCCTCGCATTCGGACAGGTTCGCTTCCAGGGCCTCGAGTTCATGGTCGGCCAGCCGCTCGGTGGCCCACTGCGCGGCCAGCAGCTCGTTGACGATGCGAATCTCGCAGATCCTCTCGATCTCGGCCCATTCGATCGCGCGAACCTGGTAGCCCACTCGGGGGGTGGAGACGACAAGCCCTTCTCGTTCGAGGAGGTGAAGGGCCTCGCGCACAGGCGTTCTGGAGACCCCCATGGATTGCGCGAGCGTGGTCTCGACCAGGCGCGTACCCGAGACGATGCGTCCGGAAAGGATGGCCTCGTGAAGGAAGTCGTACACCAGCCTGCGCATGGCTTCGGGCCTATCGATCACAAGCCCAACCCACGGCTCGGCTTCATCTTGACGCGTCACTGTCTGTCCCCCCCGAAGTACCACCCGACCCCGCGGCATCCCGGGCGGCGAACGAAGCTCAATTGAAACGTGGGATACTGTGCCCAGAAGACCACACAAGCCGCCGTTTTGTCAAGTGGGCGCCGCCAGCGGAGTTCTCCGGCGCGTCGAAGAACTCGTTCATCAAGTGTGCGCCCCGCCTTCCCCTTGCGCACCCTTCTCCTCTCGGGGTAGCCTTAACAACCTTCGCAACCCAGCCTGCTGACCGGTGATGCTGTGCCGTGGGTGCGGGGAGCACGCCGGTGTCCGATGACGAGGGGAGATCATGGATCGCGCAGACCTTGATTTCGCGAACCTGCCGTTCGCGTATCTGAAAACCGATGCCAACATCCGCTATTGGTTCCGAGACGGTGCCTGGTCGGAGGGTGATCTCACTGCCGACGAATACCTCATGCTCCACATGGCCGCCGTGTGTCTACACTATGGCCAGGAGATCTTCGAGGGGCTCAAGGTGTTTGAGCGTCCCGACGGGCGCATCCAGACCTTTCGGCTGAGGGATAACGCCTTCCGGCTGCAGCGCTCCGCGCGCAAGCTGTTGATGGAACCGGTGCCCGCCGACGTCTTCTGCGAAGGTGTGCGCCGGGTGGTGCTGGCCAACCGCCGCTTCGTGCCTCCTTATGGCTGCGGAGCCAGCCTGTACGTGCGCCCGTTTGAGATCGGTGTGAGCGCAGAGGTGGGTGTCAAGCCGAGCCGCGACTACTTGTTCCAGGTGTTCGTGACGCCGGTGGGGCCGTACTACAAGGCCGGCTTTACCCCGGTGCGCCTGTTGGTAGAAGAGGACATCGACCGTGCCGCCCCGGGTGGCGTCGGCGACGTTAAAGCCGGGGGCAACTACGCCGCCGGCATGCGCGCGACCGTCGGGGCCAAGGATCGCGGATACTCCGAAGTTCTCTATCTCGATGTCCGCGAGAAAGAGTTCATCGACGAGTCGGGCTCGTCGAACTTCTTCGCCATCAAAGGCAACACGTTCGTGACCCCCGCAAGCCCATCCATCTTAGACAGCATCACCAACCAGAGCGTGCAGCAGATCGCCCGGGACATGGGTCTGTCGGTGGAGCAACGTCCGATCTCGGTGTCCGAACTGCCCACGTTCCAGGAAGCGGGGGCACTCGGCACGGCGGCCGCCATCACGCCGGTGGAGGCGATCACCTACCGCAACACCGACTACGTGTACGGCCACCCCGGGGTGGCCGGCCCGATTACGACCGAGCTCTACCGCCGACTCACCGGCATTCAGAGCGGCGAGATCACCGACCCCTACGGGTGGACCGAGGTGATCGTCGAGGAGTAGTGGCGCCGTACAGCTCGGGTGCTGCAGGCGGCCCGTGTGCGCGCCGGACGGCCGCACCGCGCCGCCGGGTCGGTGGTAGTCGTGCGCGGTCATGTGCTAGGGTGAGCGCACGAGGGGAGTAGTCCGCGCCGCGTTCTGGCGGCGCCGGGGAGATCGTCAACACGGCCCTAGGGCCCGGTCCCCCACCTCCATGTGCGAGGCGGACAAGCCTCCGCGCGTGAGGCGGACGAGACTTCGACCAGTGGTCCTGGCCGGGGTGTCGCGCACCTGTTCGTGACTTCTCGGCCACACGTGTGTGAGGAGTCCTATATGGTGCGTGGGTGGCATGTCAAAGTGGCTGTGCCGTTGGTGGTCGCCGCCCCGAGCCTAGCCGTACGGCTCAGTGGAACCCAGCTCGACCCGCTATCTTCAGTCCTGTTGTTCGGCGCGGGCGTTGTGGCCTCGGCGTTCCTGCTGGCCTGGGCGGCTGAAGCCGCCGAAGCTGATGTCTCCGCCAGTTTGGCGGTCGCGGTGCTCGCCTTCATCGCCGTGCTGCCCGAGTATGCCGTGGACCTCTATTTCGCCTACGCTTCGGGGAGTCGCCCGGAGTTCGCTCAGTATGCAGCGGCTAACATGACGGGAAGCAACCGACTGCTCCTCGGTCTGGGCTGGCCACTCATGGCCCTGGTGTTCGTGGTGGCCACGAGACGCCGGGGCGGGAAGGCCTCGGGGATCTGCCTTGAGCCGCGGCGGCGTATCGAACTCGGCTTCTTGGCCGTTGCCGGGGTATACGCCTTCCTTATCCCCATGACAAGGCGACTCAGCCTCTTGGACTCCGTGGTGCTCTTGACGCTGTTCGCCCTGTACATCCGCACGGTGGCTCGGCAACCCCGGTCCGAACCAGATTTCGTCGGCGTGGCCGCGGACCTGGCCGCCCTCCCCAGGCGCCGCCGGCAGCTGGCGGTCGGGGGCATGTTCGTGGCTGCGGCCGTCGTGATCTTGAGCGCAGCCGAGCCCTTTGCGGAGGGATTGGTGGCAACAGGTGAACGATTCGGCATCGACGAGTTTCTGCTGGTGCAATGGCTGGCACCGCTGGCTTCGGAGGCACCCGAGTTCATCGTGGCCGCGCTCTGGGCGGCCCGTCTCAAAGGCGACGCCGCCATGGGCACGTTGCTCTCCTCGAAGGTCAACCAGTGGACCCTGCTCGTGGGCACGATCCCTATCGCTCATGCCCTCGGCGGCGGAGGGCTCAGCCTAGGTCTCGACGGGCGCCAGGCGGAGGAGTTCCTGCTCACCGCTGCTCAGACGATGCTTGGATTGGCCATTCTGATG
>CAZDGO010000317.1:0-3306 GCA_964504825.1 uncultured Gaiellales bacterium | reverse complement strand
CCTGAGGTGGGCGAGAATGACGAGCGGGCCGTTAGCTCAGCGGTTAGAGCAGGGGGCTTTTAAGTCCACCAACCCTAAACGCTGTGCTCTGAGCGTGAGATTCCGTGCGTAAATGGCCGAATCTCCTGCTGTAACAGGCCCTCCTCCAACAACACATGATTCGCCCTTCAGCAGGGGATTCTGAGCGGCCCTTCACGCTCCGCGGTCGCGGGAGTTGCGGATCCAGCGTCGCGCCTCAGGGCCGGTCCAGAGGCCGAGGGAGGACGGGGAGCGGTACCGGGGGTAGTCAACGAAGTCGACCACAACGCCTCGGCCTTTGGGAGCCGACTACCATCGGTACGTGGCTGGCTTCTTGGACGACCTGACCTCGCGCATGCCGCAGCTTCGCCTCCTAACCGATGAGACCGACCGCGAGTCGTATCGACGGGACGAGACGGCGCACTTCGAGCCCGGCCTGCCGCTGGCGGTGGCGCTCCCGGCTTCCACCGATGAGGTGGCCGAGATCGTTCGATGCGCTGCGGCTCACGGCGTAGCCATCGTGCCGCGCGGCGCGGGATCGGGGCTCTCCGGCGGCTCCGCCGGCATCGAGGGGGCGCTGACCGTCGCCTTCACCCGAATGAACCGCATTCTGGAGATCGACCGGCAGAACCTCGTGGCCGTCGTGCAGCCCGGGGTGATCAACGCCGATCTCAAGAAGGCCGTGGCCGCAGAAGGCCTCTTCTACCCGCCGGACCCCGCCAGCTTCGAGTTCTGCTCGATCGGCGGCAATATCGGCACCAATGCCGGTGGCCTGTGCTGCGTGAAGTACGGGGTCACCCGTGACGCAGTGCTGGCGCTGGAGGTCGTCTTGGCGGACGGGTCGGTGATCCGCACCGGCGGCCGGAACGTGAAGGACGTCGCGGGGTATTCGCTCGCTCACCTCTTCATCGGCTCGCAGGGGACGCTTGGTCTGGTGACCGAGGCGACCCTGCGTCTGCGTCCCGCACCGCCCCCCAAGGCAACCGTCCTGGCGTTCTTCGCGAGCCTCGAATCGGCCGGGGATGCCGTGGCAGGGATCACCGCGGCGGGCCTGCAGCCCTGCACCCTGGAGCTGATGGACCGGGTCACGATCGCCGCCGTGGACGACTGGCACCAGCTCGGCCTCGACCGTGACGCGGCCGCGCTGTTGCTCATCGAGTCGGACCTGCCGGGGGCGGCTGCGGAGGCCGAGCTCAATGCCGCAGTGGCGGCCTGCGAGTCGGCCGGAGCCACGCAGGTCGTGCGCGCCACGGACCCTGCCGAGGCCGACTGGCTTCGGCAGGTCCGCCGCCTAGCCTTCCGCGCTCTCGAGCGGCTCGGCGTGGCACGCATGGAGGATGTCGGGGTACCGCGCTCACGCGTGCCGGAACTCCTGCGCGAGATCGAGGCGGTCGTGGCCGAATCGGGTGTGCGCTGCGGCACGTTCGGCCACGCCGGCGACGGCAACCTGCATCCGACATTCGTCTGGGATCGTGGCGACACGGCGGCCGAGGAGCGTGCACACGTGGCGTGCGAGGAGCTCTACCGGCGCGCGATCGCGCTCGGCGGCACGCTCACCGGCGAGCACGGCATTGGCGCGTCACGCCGCGACTTCCTCGTCGCGCAGCGTGGCGAGCGCGCGGTGGAGGCGATGCGCGCGATCAAGGCAGCGCTCGACCCGCTCGGCATCCTCAATCCGGGACGGGTGGTGTAGACGAGCCGCGGTATGGCGACCGCGGCTCGCATCGGCTCCAGAGACCGCTAGAACGTGACGAGCGGGCTCCCCGTGGTGAACTCGACCGCGAAGTTGGTGAAGAAGAAGCCGAAGAAGACCACCATCGCCAGCAGGGCAAGGATGCCCCACCAGCGGATCCGCGCCGCCGGCGGCAGTCGCCGGTTGAGGTAGATCACCCCGAACGGAACGATCATCGCCGCGAGGTTCGACATGTTGGCCGAGATGCGGATCAGCTCCAGGGGGAGGGCCTGGAAGATGAGGAAGGCGATGACGAGAAACAGCACCGCCATGAACGGGTAGTAGAAGCGACGAGGGTCGCCGCGAGTCATGCGCTGGAAGGCGCCGCTCGTGCCGTTGCCGGCATCAGTGACGATCCGCACCAGCGACTCGAACACCACCAGCTGCGTGCTGAACAGGATCAGCAGCCCGATCACCAGTGCGAGATAGAAGAAGAAGTCGCCGTGGCTCGCCTGCAGCTGCGAGGCCGCGAAGGTCGGCATGTCGGCCGTGGTGGGTACCGTCCCCGAAGCGCGCGCGAGGTACCCGACCAGGGTGCTCGGCACGAGGATCCCGACGATAGCGCCAACGAAGAAGACGCCCCACTGGTCGAGCAGGATCAGGCGGAACCACCGATTCCAGAGTCGATTGTTGCGTTCGTTGTCCGGGAAGGTGACGCCCGAGGTCAGCATCTCGCGCTGGTGTCCGCCAACCAGCCCGGCGATCGCCCCGGCGCGGTGGCCCATGCCATACCCCTTGTCGCGGTAGTGGCCGATGATGAAGTAGTTCAGACCGGCGGCGAGCGCGGTGAAACCGGCCAGCGCCCCAAGGTCGGTAGCGCTGCTTCCCGGCGGAGGCGCCGCGGGGATGAAGAGCGAGGCGATCGCCTCGCCCCACACGTTCAGCGGCACGACGATCGCGGCCATGAGGATGACCGTGATCAGGACGAAGCCGACCATCACCCAGTTGGCGAGCTCCAGGGTCCGGCTGATGCGACGCCCGAACAGGGTGATGATGAACGCGAGCGCCAGCAGCCCCACGGCGAACAGGCGCGCCTGCGTCACCTCCCCGGGGTTCGTCGCGTCCTTCACGCGACCGTTGACCAGCGCGAACGCGCTGTCGCCCGCGCCGGCGGCCCAGCCGCCCCAGATGAAGGCCATGAAGAAGAGCGCGATGCCGAGCGGCACCCACAGCAACAGGCCGGGTGGTATGCGCCCGAAGGCCACGATCGGGACCTCGCCGGTGGCGACCGTGAACCGCGCCAGCTCGACGTTGTAGAAGACCTGGAGGACGGCCGATACCAGGATGATCCAGCCGATGCCGATGAAGCCGTACTTGGCGAAGTTGAACGGTCCCAGGAGCCACTCGCCGCTGCCGATCGACACGCCCAGCGCGATCAGGCTGGGGCCGATGATCGACGAGATCATGACGCCCCTGGTGATGCGGGGCCTTCCCACCACCTCCTCCGGTGTGGGTAGATCGACGACCGGGAGCGGTGGTCGACTGACTCCGATCTGGTAGGACTCCGTAGGGGTGGTAGTGGACATTGCGTCTCCTCCGAGCGGTGCTCACCTTAG
>CAZDGO010000316.1:0-3310 GCA_964504825.1 uncultured Gaiellales bacterium | reverse complement strand
GTAGTCCGCCACGGCCCTCTCGTCGTGGATGGCGTCGGCGAGCCGCTTCAGCCCGGGGATGAACTTATCGTCCCAGGCGGCCGCCTGACCCACGTAGCCCTGGCCGTAGCGCCGTTCGTCCATGTAGACGCCCTGCATGGTGCAGATGCCGCCCGCCACGCCCTTGGCGCGGGAGCGGATGTAGGCCACGTCTTCATCGGTGACGTAGCCGTCGTGGCTGTTGAGGTTGTCTTCGGTCGCCGCGTACTTGATTCGGTTGGGGATCGTCAAACCCCCGACTTGGATAGGCGAGAACACGTGGGGGTATTTCTTGGCCCCCGGGTACTTCGAATAATCCCACTCAAAGATCTGTCGTGCCATAACTTTCGTTTCCTTCTCCCTCAGACGACATCCCTCATGATTGCCGGTCGCGTGCTCCCCTGGCGGGGGAGCGAACCTGACCACCTCCTTTCACCCATCGCGCCCTGTCGGCGTCATTCTGAAACGAGCTCCCAGGCGGACGACCCGCCGTTGCAAACCATCGCGATCTCCAGATCACAATTGAGACACCGCTGTGCCTCGGCGATAGCGGCTTCGGAGTCGAAACCGCGGTTGACCTCTAGGAAGCTGCCCTCGCGCTCCTCCACCGACAGGGTCGACGCGCACAGCCGCGGGCGATCGGCGAAACCTTCCTCGCGCTCGCCGGAGTAGACGCCGGATCCGTTCCCAGCATACAACGTCTCGCCGATGTCGCCGTCGCCGCCCAACCGCCGGTCGATCGCGGCGACCGCCCGGCGGGCCGCGGCGATGGCGTTGATGATGGTGCCCGGCTGGCCGGGAGCCTTGACGGCGGAGTCGCCGGCGGCGAACACCCCCTCCAGACCCGTCACCTGAGTCGCTAGGTCTACGTCGATGAGGCCACCCATGGTCTTCACGCTCCCCTTGGGGTCGAGGAACGAGAGATCGGTGGCCTGCCCGATGGCCAAGATCACCTGATCGACGGCCAGCTCCCGCTGCTCGTCACCGAACATCGGGCAGAAGGCGCCGGAATCGTCGAACACCGAAGTGCACTGCACCAACTCCAGCCCGGTCACACTGCCGTCGCTCACGAGCACGCGCCCGGGGCCCCACGAAGGGATGACATCGACCCCCTCGTGGATGGCCTCCTCGATCTCCCAGGGGTAGGCCGGCATCTCGTCGCGGCCCTCCAGGCAGACCATGCTGACGCTCTTCGCTCCCGTGCGCAGAGCGCTCAAGGCAACGTCCACGGCCACGTTCCCGCCGCCCACCACGGCCACCCGGTCTTTCAAGACCACCTCGCGGCCGGCGCGCACATCGGCCAAGTATTCCACGCCCCAGAGCACATCGGGATGGTCGGCGCCTTCCAGCTTCACCCTCCGGCTCACCTGGGCTCCCACGGCCAAGAGCACGGCATCATGCTCGGCCTGCAGTTGCTCGATGGTCGTCTGCTCGCCCAGAGCCGTTCCGGGGCGGAAGTCGATGCCCATGGCCAGGATGTCACCGATCTCCTTGTCGAGCACCTCCTGCGGCAGGCGATAGGCCGGGATGCCGTAGCGCAGCATGCCACCGGCCTGCTCGCGGGCCTCCAGCAGCGTAACGGCGTGCCCTTTCCTGCGCAGGTAGAACGCCGCCGTGAGACCGGCCGGGCCCGAGCCCACCACAGCCACGCTTCGCCCGCTGTCGGGGGCGGTACGTACCGGTGGGAAATCGCCACCCGCCTGGTCGGCGGCGAAGCGCTTCAGCGTGCAGAGGGAGATGGGCTCGTTCACGGCCGCCCGTCGGCACTGCTCCTCGCAGGGGTGCGCGCACACGCGACCCAGGATGCCCGGCAGTGGCGCCGTCTCGCGGATGACCGCGTAGGCCGCGTCGAACCTGCCCTCGGCGATCATGCGGATGTAGCGGGGCGCGTCCATGCCCGCCGGGCAGGCTTTGCGGCAGGCCGCCACGGGGGGCGTCAGTTCCGGCGCCATCATGCGACGCAAGGTGCGCGTCGTGGTCATGACCTTGTAGCCGTTGGGACAGGCGGTCTCGCACCGCCCACAGGTAGTGCACAGCCAGGGGATGCGCGATTGCAGCAGTTCGTCGAGCACCCCCAGCTGCACGGCCCGCTCGATACGGCGGATATTGAAACCCTCGACGCCTGTGATGGGGCACGCCGAGCTGCACATGCCGCACTGCTCGCACGAGATGATCGGTTCCTTCGCCCTGATGGCCTGCTCCGCCAGCACGGTGTCGCTCCCGGGTCCCACGGCGGTCACGCCTTGCACGCCGGAGTCATCCCCAGCGCCTCGGTCATCTCTTTGATGGTGGCCACCCACTTGGGACCCATCGACGCCGAGAGCCAAACCTCCCACAGCTTGCTGGTGTCGTAGCCCTTCTTCTCCATCTTCTTGCGCAGCTTCACCAGGCGCTCGGAGCACTTGTAGTTCCCCGTGATGTAGTGGCAGGTAGGGAACTCACACCCGGCCACCAGCACCCCTCCCGCGCCCCGTTCGTAGCAGTCGATCACATACTTCTGAGCCACCCGGGCCGAACACATGACCCTGATGATGCGCACGTTCGGGGGATACTCCGAGCGGCCCACCCCCGCGATGTCCACCGCTCCGAGGGCGCACCAGTGGCAGACGAAGGCGATGATCTTGTCCTCAGGATCGTCCTCGAGGGCGGCCTCGATCTGAGCCGCTATCTGGTTGTCGCCGTAGTGCACGATCTGGATGCACTCTTTCGGGCAATCGGCCGCGCAGAGCCCACACCCCTTGCAGAGCGCCTCGAGGATGAGTGGCTTCTTATCGACCTCTTTGATCGCCTGATACGGGCACTCCTTCCAACACCGCGCGCAGCCCGAACAGGCGTCCAGGTCGACTTTAGCCACGATGCCCTCGGCCTCCACGAAGCCCTTCGTCATGGGGATGCTGGCCCGCATGGCCGCGCCGAGCGCCTCCTCGCGCACGTCGCGCAACGGCTTCGGCGAACGCGCCGAACCGGCTAGGTAGAGACCGCTCGAAGCGAAATCAAGAGGGCCGAGCTTGATGTGTGACTCAGTGAAGAAGTTGTCGTCGCTGGCCGAGACCTTGAGTAGGCCCCGCAGCGCGGTCACGCTCTCGTCGCCCTGGAAGCCCACGCTCAAGACCACGAGGTCGGCGGGCAGGATGATCTCCTGACCCAGGAGTACGTCAAACACCTTTACGGAGAGGGTGCCATCCTCGGCGCGCACCACCTCGGGCACTCGGGCATCGCCGAACCGCACCGTGGTGATGCCCTCGCGGAGGACCTCCTTCATGTGGGCGTACTCGTCCTTGACGGTGATGAG
>CAZDGO010000315.1:0-3315 GCA_964504825.1 uncultured Gaiellales bacterium | reverse complement strand
ACCGCAGCCTCGAGGGCGGGGGCGCGCTCGGCGACCAGGCGGCTCACGAGCGCCATGCCGACCTTCGTCACGAAGCCGACGGTGATGGCAGCCAGCGCCGCGTCGCTCTTGCCAGCGGCAAAGACCACCTCCGGCACTCCCTTGCGCAGAGCCCGGCCCACGTCCAGGCGCGCGAAGTCGCCAAGATGCTCCACCTGCAGTAGAGGGAGCGCCGCCAGGGCCTCATCCACCCCGAGAGTGCCGGCAGCCACGGCGCCAAGGATACCGCGGAGGCCACCCGAAGCCCGCGACGGACCCACCCCACCCAGTCCGTGCGCCATCAGTCCAGCCCCAGCAGCTTCGCCGCGTTGCCACCGAACAGCGCCTGCCGGAAGGTGGCGTCGAGGTTCTCCGTGTCGGCCAGGTACCGACGCGCGGAGAGAAGAGGGTAGTCGGTGCCGAAAAGCAGTTTGTCCGCCCCCGCAATGCCGGCGGCAATCGAGTACAGATCGGGCCGGTAGAGATACGGAACGGCCGAGGTGTCGTAGCGAACGCGGGCCAGCGTTAACCGCACGTCGGTCATCAGCTCGTAGAAGAAGAGACCGCCGCCCATGTGCGCCAGGATGATGTCCAGCTGAGGATGACGGTGGGCGAACTCGTAGCACGGCCCCGGCGTATTGTCGCCCTTGCCCGCATACGCGTGCCCAACGGGTTCGTTGGCATGCAGGTTCAGGGGCAACCCGCGCTCCCTCAGCACCTCGGCGATGATGTCGAGGCCGGGGGATCCCACCAGGTCGAACTGCTGGCCATCGGGAAACAGCTCGCCGCATCCCGCCAGGCCCGCGTCGAGGCAACGCTCCAGCTCCTGCACCGCCCCCGGAACCTCCGGCGAGACGCAGGCGAAGCCGGTGAAACGGTCGGGGTGCGCACGCACCGCCTCGATCACGTAGTCGTTGGCTTCGCGGCACAGCCCCTGGTCGCGGAAGGCGAATCCGAAGATCACGGACCGGTCGACGCCGGTGTCGTCCATCTCGCTCAGAACTTGTTCGCATGTGACCAGGCGCGACTTCGGGTTCTCGTAGAGCAGTCGGAACCACTCGTCACGTTCCACGTATGCCTCCCGCCCGGCGATCAACTCCGGGGAGGACACGTGCACGTGCACGTCGATGACAGGCCCCAGCGGGACCACCGGCTCCACCGAGCTCTCCCCGGTCACGCTCCGCCCACCGCGCTCAGCAGGATCGTCTCCACCAGCTCCGGATAGCCGATGCCGGCCGCGGCCGCCTGAGCGGGCAGATCGGAGAGATCGGTCATGCCGGGAAGCGTGTTCACTTCGGTGAAGAAGGGGGTTCCGTCGGACGCTACCATGAAGTCCACCCGGGCCACCCCCCGACAGCCGATGGCTTCGAACGCAGCCAGAGCGAGACGCTCGGCCTCACGGAGAACGGCGGGGTCAAGACGCGCCGGGATGAAGAACTCGGTCATGCCATGGGTGTACTTGGCTTCGTAGTCGTAGAACTCGTTCTTGGGCACGAGTTCCAACGTCGGCAGGGCTACGAGTTCGCCGCCGCGCTCGATCACGCCCACCGTGATCTCAGCGCCGGCAACGAAGCGCTCGGCGAAGACCCGCCCGAACTCACCCCGGCCGGCGTCGATATCCGCGGTCAATCCCGCCTCGGTCTTGCACTTGGCCACACCGAGACTAGAACCCTCTTCCACCGGTTTCAGCATCACGGGCAACCCCAGCTCGCGGATCACCCGGCGGGCGGCCTCGACGGCAGTCTCCCGAGACCCGATCTCACAGTAGTCAGGAGTAGGGATGCCACTCTGGCGCGCGACCTTCTTGGCGGCTACCTTGTTCATCCCCAGGGCGGACGCGAGCACACCCGAGCCCGTATAGGGGATGCCCATGAGTTCCAAAAGACCCTGAACCGTGCCGTCTTCACCGAAGCGCCCGTGCAGCGCGAGAAAGGCCACCTCCACCTCGGCCTTCGCCAAACGCATGCCGACATCGCGCATCGCGTCGATGCGCACTACGTCATAGCCGAGAGCGGCGAGGGCTAGAAAGCAGTTCTCACCCGAGCGCAACGACACCTCACGCTCACCGGAGAGCCCCCCCATAAGGACGCCGATCTTCTTAGACTTGAGGTCCACGGCGAACACTGTAGCACGAGGGACGACCACTCCAGAGTCTCACGTGGAGCGACACGATAGGAAGTCTAGCCGAGCACCGCCTGCGAACCGCCTACCGCCACTCGGTCGCCCACTGCCACTCGCCCGACCACTGCCACCCGGCCGCCCGTCACCGCTCGGCCGGCCGTTCGAGCCGGAGTCGAGCGCTCCGCCGCCTCCACCAGTTCGCGGCCGGTATGTCCGTCGCGTGGAAATACGGCGTACCCTACGAAACTATCGACACGCCGCCCGTCGATCAGCCTGCCGTTCGCCGCCTTCGACAGGGCGCCCGCCCGCTCCGCTGCTTCCACGGGACCGCGTGTGGGCACGATCAGAGCCAGCAGGTCGTCGGCCAGCCGGTACCCCTCGGCATCCCGGCCCAGTTCGCGCCGCGAGCGCCGGCTCAACGCCGCTATGGCGCGATCCACGGCGTCAGGCCCGTAGCAGGCCAGCAGTTCACCGTAGCGCTGCACGCGGACGGTGACCACGGCAAACGTGGATCCTCTCGTGTGGGCGATCTCGGTCTCGGTCTGCACGGCCGCGGAGAAGCGGTGCCCAGAGTAGAAACCGCTGACCCCGTCGACCAACCGGGCCACCGCGACGGACCGGTCGGAACGGCGGCTACTCTTGAGGCGCATGGAAGCAAAGAATCCACCCATCCAGAGGATGACAATCGCAGACGCGAGCCACGTAGGGCCCAACCCCCACAGGATAAAGGGCAGTGTGAGGGCCACATCGAAGAGACAGAGGAGGAAACCGAGGTTTTCGTCGTCGTGGAAGACTACTGTCAGCCTGAGTGCCCACAATGCGTACAAGACAAGGACCGCCGAGTAGACCCCCGAAAAAAAGCCCACCTGTATGCCGAAGGCAGGTGGGCCGAAGAGGGCAAGTATCCCGAGCACCAGAAGGCGGTATCTTCCTTTCTGGTGCTCTCCGAAACGAGGGATGCGTGTCTTTGCGGAGATACTCATTGGTATTCTAATTGCACTATAGGATGAATGAAACGCTAATGCAAGAGAAATTGCCAAAATTACAAAATGCAATTCGCGGCCGGTGACGCCACCACTGAAACCTGTCGCGATGTTCATGAACTCGCTGAACGGGCGCTCTCGGGCGATACGCGCGCGTACAAACAACACCGTGGCCCCCGGGGAACCGGCGCCC
>CAZDGO010000314.1:0-3323 GCA_964504825.1 uncultured Gaiellales bacterium | reverse complement strand
CTCGGAGCTGCGCTCCACCGAGGCCGCCAGCCGCACGAGCTCTCCCTCGGAGAAATCTCCGGCGACGATGACGTCGGTGAGCGAAGGCTTTCCGAGCGTGATGGTGCCGGTCTTGTCCAGCACCACGGCGTCCAGGCCCTGGGCCTGCTGCAGGGCCTCGCCGTTGCGGATGAGGATGCCCTTCTCAGCCGCCTTGCCTACCCCCACCATCAGGGACATGGGCGTAGCCAGTCCCAGGGCGCACGGGCAGGCGATGATGAGCACGGTGACAGCCGTTACCAACGCGTACGTGAGGGAAGGGTCGGGCCCCACCACGAACCAGATCACGAAGGCGGCGATGGCGATGAGCATGACAGCGGGCACAAAGTACCCCGCGACCACGTCCACCAGCCGCTGAATGGGGGCTTTCGATCCCTGGGCCTCCTGCACCATGCGCACGATCTGCGCGAGGGCGGTGTCCTTGCCCACCTTCGTGGCTCGGAAGCGAAAGCTCCCCGTCTTGTTGATGGTGGCCCCGATGACCTGGTCGCCCTCGCTCTTCTCCACTGGGATGGGCTCCCCGGTGATCATGGACTCATCTATCGACGAGTGGCCGTCTTGCACCACGCCGTCCACGGGCACCTTCTCACCCGGGCGCACGACGACGATGTCGTCAACCAGCACCTCCTCCACCGGCAGGTCGCTCTCGACGCCGTCGCGGATCACTCGGGCGGTCTTCGCCTGCAGGCCCATGAGCTTCCGTATCGCTTCCGACGAGCGTCCTTTGGCCCGTAGCTCGAGCACCTGCCCCAGCACCACCAGGGCCACTACCACGGCTACCACATCGAAAAATGGTTCGGCCGTACCCTGGGGGAAGAGCCCCGGAAAGGCCACCGCGACCAGGGAGTAGAGCCACGCCGCGGCAGTTCCCAGCGCGATCAGCGTGTTCATGTCGGCGGAGCGGTGGCGGAGCGCATGCCAGGCGCCGGTGAAGAAGTGGCCGCCCGAGTAGAAGAGCACCGGCAAGACCACTACCGCCGCGACCGCCCACATAAGCCTGGTGGTCTCCTCCGAGAGTGTCATAAGGCCCGGCACGTAGGCCGGATAACTCACGATCACGACCGGAAGCGCGATGATTGCCGCCACGACGAACTTGGACCGAAGCCGCCGGTATTCGCGGTCGCGCTCGCGGGCGGCGGCGTCTTCGGCAGTCGCGGTGGTGGCCGGGGGAATCGCGTTCACCGCACCACGTCTCCGTGGCCTACGCCGCCGCCCCAGACCTGGGTTTGACAGCGGGTCAGTTCGGCATGGCGAGAGTGTTGAGCACGGTGGTGCGTCGGAACGGTGGAATGCACGGTGCTACTGGCCTGGGCGGCCGGACGGGCCTGCTCGGGGAAGAAGCCCTGGGGTGCGGTAAGGCCCGTGGCGACGACTCCGCTGTGCGGCTCGTCATTCGTCACAAGGGTGAGCTGGATGCGCACCGGTAGGTGGGTGAATTCGTCAAAGCCCTCGATCTTGATCGCATGTTCAGACATGTTGCTTCCTTTCTCTCTGCGGGCGATAGTTTCCCCCGTGACGGTGGTCATGCCGCGTCCGCTATCGACACTGTGCCTCAATCATGGACGGGGGTTGTAAGGGCGTTGGCAAGCCGCTGCAAAGCGCAGGTCAAGATACGCCCCGGGGGGGTAACGAGGTGTCGAGCGCCTCGTCGCCTACTGCCCCTCGTCGGCGTCCTGGTGCACGGTCTGCTGGTCCGCGTCGGCGCTGGTGCGACGTCGGCTCCAATTCCAATACATCACTCCTCCCGCGGCTGCCATCAGGAGCAGTGTCCAGCGCCAGCCGATCGAGGGCGCCAGCAAGATCAGTAGCATCGGCACCATATGCAGCATGTGGCCCATGCCACCATGGCCCCTGTGGGCGTGTCCGGCGCCAGCTTGGTCCCGGTTGCTTTCGGGGTGCCTTTCCTCCATCTCTGCGGTCGGCTCGATTTCAGCGTTGCTGTCGCGATTCGTCTGGTCACTCATCGTTTTCCTCTCCCTGTCGTGGCCGTGCTGACGTAGCGTCTGCCCGGTGAGACTGTACAGTCACACTCCTACGGGTATGCAGTGATACTGTCCGAAACCGCTCCGCGAAGTAAGGGGTTACGTGTCAATAGAAGGTCAAGAAGTTTGCCGGCGAGCATCATTGGCAACAACAACTGCGGTCGTACCTGGGCGCTACGGTCGTGCCCGGGCGGTTCGTCGGCTCAAATAGAGAGGAGCGCAGGATCATGATGCAGTGGGGTTGGGGCTCTGGAGGTGGCGGCGCGTGGAGCATCGTGGGCAGTCTGTTGTCGGTTTTCTTCATCATCGCCATCGTGGTCGGGATAGTACTGGTGGTGCGCTCCCTGACCGCCGATCGTCGGCCCGTGGCGGGGCAATGGCCGACTCCGCCGGTTCCGCCGGAACAGGGGCCCGTCGGTTCGCCGGCTCTGCGAATACTCGAGGAGCGTTTCGCCCGGGGTGACATCGACCGGGAAGAGTTCCTCGCCCGCAAACGGGACCTCACCTCATGAAGGTGCGGACCAGGCCGGAGCACGCTCCTCGGCGATGAACGGCAGGCACTCACTCTGGGTTGGGGTCGGCCTCTTCATCACCGGCCTTATCGGCCTGGTAGTGGTTTTGCCCCTACTTCTGGGGAACGGGACCCAGTACGGCGGCTCATCATTCGGCCTGGGCCAGAGGACGTTCTCCTCCCCCGGAGAGAGACTCTTCCTGACCGGTCGGGACGCGAACGGCACCGCCGTCCCCCGATCGAATAGGTCCATGGCGGGCATGATGTTCACCCGCGGGGGTTGTGCCGACTGCCACGGCCCGGATGGTCGCGGGCGGACGGTGGGCGCGATGATGGGAAGCTTCGAGGCACCCGACATCCGCTGGAGCACCTTGACCTCGCCTCAGGATCCTAGCGGCCGGCCTCAGACCCCCTTCGACGAGGCCGGCTTGGCTCACGCCGTGAGAGATGGCATCGATCCCGAGGGGCAAAGGCTCAAGTCCCCCATGCCGCGGTGGCAGGTCACCGACCAAGAAATGCGGGACCTCATCGCCCACCTCAAGACGCTTTAAAAAGGGTGGCTCGGACCGGCTGAAGGCCGTAGATCGGGGAGGCGCGACGCGGGGTCCAGCCGGCAAGGGGTGCCGGCACGAGCGGGTAGTGCGCGCTCGCCGGATGGTCGTCACGCCGGCGCGTCGATTCCCAGCCGCCAAAGCCGGAGCCCATCATGCCACCGAAATTGCTTCCCATCACCAGGATCATCCTCCAATCATACGAGTTGCGACTATCATTCCTATGAGAGCACGTGCTCT
>CAZDGO010000313.1:0-3324 GCA_964504825.1 uncultured Gaiellales bacterium | reverse complement strand
GCGGCGGACCGGCGTGCCCGGAGCCACAGCCAACCGACGGCCGCGAGTGCCGCCAGAATAAAGGGCGCCGCGGCCAGGTTCACCTGCCGCCAACCCACCGCTCGCACTAAGGCGCCTGCCGACAGCGAAGCGCAGGCGACACCGGCAAAGACCACGAGTTCGTTCAGCCCCTGGGCATTAGCCTTCTCCTCGGGCCGGTAGCTACCCGTGAGGAGTGTGGTCGCTCCAACATAAAGAAAGTTCCAGCCCACTCCCAGCAGCAGAAGTGCGGCCCAGAAGTGCCACAGACCGGCGCCCATCAGGTTGCCTACGACCGTCCCTACCATCAACAGGCCGCCCACGCCCATCACGGGCAAGGTACCTACCCGGCGGATCAGCGTCCCGGTGACGAACGACGGCGCGAACATCCCCAACACGTGCCACTGGATGACGAAGGCCACGCTGCCAAAGACGAACGCGTGCGCCTCCATGGCGAGAGGGGTAGCCGTCATGAGGAACACCATGACGCCGTAACCCAACATGCCGACCAGCACAGCTACGCCGAACTCGGGCTGTCGAGCGATGGTCGTCAGCGGCCGACCGGTCTGGCCACGCTCCGCGACCTCCGGCCGCGGCAGATCGACGAATGCGAGAACGAGCGCCGACAACACCGCGAGGCCCGCGAAGGCCAGGAAACTCCCGGCGAAGGTGGCATCGGGAAGTAGTCCCCGAGACCAGGTGGCCAGGTTCGAACCGGCGAAAGCCGCGACCACGCCACCGGCCATGACGTAGGAGATCGCGCGACTGCGGAACTCATCGTCAGCCGCATCGGCGGCGGCGAAGCGATAGTAGCTGCCGAAGCCACCGTACACGCCTGCCAACAGGGTGCCCAGGCAGAACAGAACGAAGTTGCCCCCCATGATGCCCACAGTGGCAAGCAACCCCGCCGCCACGCCGACGACCGCCCCTGCGACGAACCCGACCCGCCGACCCATCCGGCGCATGGAGAGCGACGCCGGGATTGTGATCGCCGTGCCGGCGACGAACGAGAGGGCCGACGGCAGCGTGGTCAGAGACGGAACGGGCGCCAGGACCGCGCCCACGAGGCCCGCCGTAGCGAGCAACACGACTTGACCAGACATCAGAAGAGCCTGACTCGCCGCCAGCAGCAACACGTTTCGCTTCATCGACCGCACGATTCCTGCCTCTCCCCCTTGGCGCCCCCGTAGTATTCCATGCGAGTAGGCGAAGATCCTGTCAGGCTCCATGGGAGTTGACGCTGATCCGCATCTACGCTAATCTTATAATATCTTAAGATTAAGTAACAATTATCAAGCGCGGACTGCGGGACCAGCATGACGAGCACCCTGCCTATTCACGCCATTAAAGCCGACTTCTTCCGAGTTCTGGGCCATCCGGCGCGGGTGCGGATCGTCGAGCTGCTGCGCGACGGCGACCAGACCGTGGGCGAACTGCAGGCGGCACTCGAGCTCGACTCGAGCGGAACGTCGCAGCATCTGGCCGCCCTGCGCCGCGCCGGCATCGTGGAGGGGCGCAGGCAGGGCACCAGCGTCCGCTACTCGGTACGCGACCCGCGGATGTTCCAACTGTTCGAGATCACGCGACAGATCATCTCCTCCGCTCTGGCCGAGACCAAAGCCTTGCTCGAAGAGCTCTCCGTTCCCGAGCCGATGCCGGCACAGGCTGAGGGGCCGGCTGCGCGAACGTGAGTCCGGTCGCCGCGTTAGTGCTCGCAGGCTCGACCCTGGTGGCCGCGGGCGGACTGCTCGCCGCGCTCCGACGTGGCCTGCGCTGGGGGCTGGCGCTACAGGCCGCGGGTATGATCGCAGCCGGCGTGGGGGGCGCGATGCTGCTCCTCGGCACCCCCTCCGCGGGTGCCGACTTCACCGGGTCCGCGGCTGTGACCTTCGGCCTGGACGACTTGACGGGCTTCTTCCTCGCCACGCTCGCGGTCTGCTCTGTCCCCGCACTGATATTTGCCATGGGGTACATTCCTGGAACGAGAGGCGCGCGCGTGGTGGGCCCCCTTACCGCCGCGTTCCTGCTGTCCCTTGTGGGCGTGCTCACGGCCCGCTCCGCGATGAGTTTCCTGGCGTTCTGGGAACTCATGACCCTTCTTCCCGCGGCGATGATCCTGGCCACGCGCCACGAGCCGATCGCCCGTCGGGCCGTGTTCCAGTACCTCGCCATCACCCACCTTGGAGGAGTCGGAGTCTGGATCGCGCTGTTGCTGCTGGTAGGCCATGGAGCCCTCGGCGACCCCGCCGCCCTCCAGGCGGCCGGGGGAACGATGCAGGCGATCGTAGCCCTGACTGCACTCGTCGGTTTCGGCACGAAGGCGGGCATCATGCCTTTCCACTCCTGGCTCCCCCGGGCTCATCCGCTGGCGCCCAGTCACGTCTCGGCTCTTATGTCCGGAATGATGATCAAAGTGGCGCTCTACGGACTCATCCGCGTGCTATTCGAATGGCTCGGCGCCACACCCGTATGGCTGGCAGTACTGGTCCTCGCGCTCGGGACCCTCTCCTCCGTGGGCGGCGTCGTCTACGCGCTGTTTCAGCACGAGCTCAAGCGGTTGCTGGCCTTTCACTCCATCGAGAACGTGGGCATCATCGTGCTGGGTCTGGGCGCCTCAATCCTATTCCAGGCGCGGGGCCAAGCCGACTGGGCGGCACTCGCGTTCGCGGCTGCACTGCTGCACGTGCTCAACCATGCGGTGTTCAAGGCCCTCTTGTTCCTCGGCGCGGGTTCGTTCGATCGGGCGGTTCACGGCCTGGATCTCGACCGCCTCGGTGGTCTACTACGGCGCATGCCCTGGACAGGCGGAGCCTTCCTGGTGGGTTCCATGGCTATCGCGGGACTGCCTCCTTTCAACGGCTTCGCCTCGGAGTGGCTGACCCTGCAGGCGCTCATCCACGTCGCAACCGGAGCATCTCCCGCCAGTGCGTCCCTGTCGCCGCTTGGTGCATTCGGAGTGGGCTCCGCGCTCGTCGGCTTCGTGGCCACGGTCGGCCTCGCCATCACGGCCGCCCTGGCCGTCCTGTGCTTCGCGAAGGTGGTGGGATTGGTCCTGCTCGGACCGCCTCGGCGTCAGGCCTGCGCCATGGCCCGCGAAGTGCCCAGGGCGATGATCGCCGGTACAACCATCTTGGCCGTGCTCTGCGTCGTTCTGGGACTACTCCCGGGCGTGCTCGTGCCCCGGCTCATGCTGCTGGCGTCGCCGGCCGGCGCCGCGTCGATCGGCGGGTTGGCAACGGGATGGGACGGCGGCTCCGCGCTGCGACTCCAGGTGCCGTTCCCCGGGAGCGGCGGCCTGCCAACGCT
>CAZDGO010000312.1:0-3354 GCA_964504825.1 uncultured Gaiellales bacterium | reverse complement strand
GGACGACCGTGGCGAGGAGGACGCTCGCCGATTCGAACTCTAAGGCCCGCCGCCACAGCGACAGGGCGCGGGAGTCACCCTTGGACACCTGCATCTGCCCGCTCGTCGGCTCGCTTCGCATCGCGCTGGCGAGAAGGCTGCCGTTCGCTTCGCGCGCCCCCGCCTGGACTAATCCCACCGAGCCCGAACTAACTACGGACTCGTCCCCCCCTGCCGGCCTCATGACTCCACTCCACGTTCCGTCCGTGGCAGCGCCAGCCCCAGCCCCCGGAAGAGGAACGCGATCAGAAAGTCGGTGTGCTCAGCGGTCTTCGACCGGTCCAGGTTCCAACCCCGCAGGGCCAGGAACACGCTGATGAACTCGATGAGGTTCGAGGCCACCTCGGCGTCTTGGCCGCTCAGCGACAGCTCGGGGATGTCGGCCAGCAGACCCCGGTAGAACCCGACCACGTTCTTGTCGTCGAGCTCCAACACCACCCGCAGGTGCTCCCGGTCCAGGTATTTGCTCTCGGTGAAGATGAACAGATAGAGGTCTCGGTGCTCGTAGATGAGTTCGAGAGAGAGCCTCAAGGCATAGGCCAGCCGCTCGATGGGATCGGTGATGCCGTCGAACCCGGCCTCCGACAGACGTTGATACCAGAGCTCCTGACTGTGCTTGTGCATCAGATACAGGATGTCGTCTTTAGACGAGATGTAGTGGTAGAGCTGACCCATGGACATGCCGCAGGCCGAGGCAATATCGCGGATAGACGTCCCGTGAAAACCCTTCTCGAAGAGGACGGCGCCTGCCTGCTCGACGATGCGCCGCTGCTTGCTATCGGCAAGGTCGGGATCGACGTTCAACGGGGTCAGGGGGTTTTCCGAGACCCTCTGCTGCATCTTCTCGAACCTATCCTGCATGGAGGTGCTCATGAGAGAACAAGCCCGTCGATAGCCCGGTCGCTGTCGTGGTGGAAGTGTCTGCCGGCAACGAAGCATCGGGCCGGTGTATTCCATGGAGCCATTGCCATACCCCCTGAGTCTCAGCAATGCGGTAGATAGAGCGCTCGCTCTATACGACTTTATACCAGGTATCGGGGGCGGGAGTCAAGCCCTCTTGACCACGAAGGCCGATTCAGGGTTCACGAGGAAACACATGCGGGCCAACAAGGACATTCCAGCGAGGCACGGTGAACAAGTAGCAACCGAGGAAAAAATTGTAACGGTGACCGGTTGTGGCAGTGGTGTTGGACGGGTGACGTCGCTCCTGTTCGCAGCAGAAGGGACCCGCCGTCATGGCGTATTGCCGCCGCTCAGCCCGACGTGGCCGCCCCCCGGCCCAACACGAACGCGACCATGTCCTTGATGAGCGGTGCCAGCGCATCCAAGTCGACGCTCTCGGGATCGAGGGCCCACTGAATGGCCAGCCCGTCGAACAGAGCCACGAACAGCGTAGAGAGCAACCGAACCTGGCCCTCCTGCGCACCCGCCGCCTCGGGACCCAGACACGTCGAGACCATGTCGCGGTACCACGTGTAGAGCGTGGCCAAACGGACCCGCAGGTCTTCGTCGCGCAGAGCCGGCGGGATCACGTCGAGGGTGGCCAGAAACTCCGGGGTCTGCATGAGATCGACCGTGCTGTCGACCAGAGCGCCGACGCGTGTGTCTCCTTCGGGCAGGCGATCCAGCTGCGCGGTCAACTCCTCGAGGGCCTCGTGGATGAGGGAATCCACCACCACAGCCACCAGGGCCGCTTTGCTGCCGAAGTAATAATTGACCATGGCTCGGTTCTGGCCCGCCGCCGCCGTGATCTTGGCGATGCGCAGAGCGTCGAATCCGCCGGTGATCAGCAGTCCCTTGCTGGCCTCCACCAATGAGGCCGCGCCGCTGGGCAGCTCCCCCAAAGGGCTCCGTCCGGGTATGAACTCGGGAGCATCCGGCATGAAGCATGCCTCGTTTCTCGCGGTCGTCGGGTGCCTCGGCTACAATCATGCACCCTCTTGACGGATTAATCAAACGTTTATATGATAATGGCGTTCCCGATCGGTGGGGACAATTCAGCACGGTCTGTAGCCTGCGCTGGTCGGAGGATCGCGGCGGGCGGAAACAGGGGGAAGAATGAAGATTGGTGTCCCCAATGAGACCAAGACCAGGGAGTACCGAGTGGGCATCGTCCCGGCCGGGGTCCAGACGCTCACCAGTCGTGGTCACACGGTCTACGTTCAAGAGGGCGCCGGACTCGGCAGCGGTATCACCGACGCCGAATACGCCCGTGTGGGGGCGACCATGCTGCCCGACGCGCAGGCGGTGTACGCGAGTTCGGACATGATCATGAAGGTCAAGGAACCCATGCCCGCGGAGTATCCGCTGCTGCGCGAAGGCCAGGTGCTCTACACGTATCTGCATCTCGCTCCGGCTCCCGAACTGACGAAGGCGATGCTCGAGCGCAAGATCGTCGGAATCGCCTACGAGACCATCCAGCTCGACGACGGTTCGCTCCCGTTGCTCACGCCCATGAGCGAGGTGGCCGGACGGTTGTCGGTGCAGGTCGGCGCTCACTGCCTCGAGACGGCCCAGGGCGGTCGCGGCCAACTGCTCGGCGGCGTGCCCGGGGCACGCGCCGGCAAGGTGGTCATCCTCGGTGGGGGCGTGGTGGGCCTGAACGCAGCCAAGATGGCCGCCGGTCTAGGCGCCCGGGTCACCATCCTCGACTTGAACCTCGAGCGGCTGCGCCGGCTCGATGACATCTTTCAGGGTCGCATCGCCGCGCTGGCCAGCTCGGAGCACGTGATCCGCGAGGAGATCGCCGACGCCGATCTGGTCGTCGGCGGCGTGCTCGTGGCCGGCGCCCGCGCTCCGCGGCTGATCACCCGCGACATGCTCTCGGGCATGATGGAGGGCTCGGTCATCGTCGACGTGGCCGTCGACCAAGGGGGCTGCGTGGAGACCACCCACGCCACCACCCACGACGAGCCGACCTTCGTGGTCGACGGAGTGGTTCACTACTGCGTGGCCAACATGCCGAGCGCGGTGGCCCGCACTTCCACGTTCGCGCTCACCAACGCCACGTTGCCCTACGCCGTGAAGCTGGCCGACCTCGGCTACGCGAATGCCCTCCGGGCCGATCCGGCTCTGATGAAAGGCCTGAACGTCATCAACGGCCAGGTGGTCTGCGAGCCGGTCGCCAACGACCTGGGCTACGCCTGCGCCCTGCCGGAAGTGCTGCTGGCCTGACGCGGCGTCTTCCTCGCCGACGGCAGCACTGCTATCGTAGTGCCTCACGCGCCGGACGATCCCCTTAACTGGAGGCAACACGATGACAGATACCAGCAACGCGATCCGCGACCGCCGTAGCATCCGCAGATACCTACCCAC
>CAZDGO010000311.1:0-3357 GCA_964504825.1 uncultured Gaiellales bacterium | reverse complement strand
CGGTGGGCGCGGGGGCGGCGGTCGCGGCAGGCGGCGCCGTCTGCGTGACGGGCGAACCGTTGGTGGAGCCGCAGGCCACGGCAGCGAGTGACAGGGTGAGAGCAAGGGCAAACAACAGCTTCATTACGACACCTCTGTGTTACATGGTGTCGCGCTGCCCGTGGCGGTTGGCTATGCAGGGCCTAAGCGAGTGTTAAATGTTAAATGGGGCGGTGCTCGGTGTTCGGCAGCCTGCCGGATTGCCCGTCTGCCTGGGGGGCGAAGTTCGATGCCGCTTATCTGGGACGACTTGTTTATCTGCGTCAGGCTACGCCTGTTTTCAGCATATTCCGCTACGGTTCTTGCCTGGAGTTTTGTCTAGTTGCCATCGGTTCGGTGGTATTCTTGGAACCCAACCTCGTCGATCATAGGTTTGGGAATATGGAAGAATCGTTAACAGAAGTTCTAGGTCCGGATAGTCGGACTGTGGTAGCCGTCTTCGACGGACCTGCCGTTGCGCGCGGTCGGGTACCGGTAGCGGACTTCGTAAAGGTTCTCGATGGCTTCCAGCGGACCCTGATTCTCGTTGGTCAGGAGCTAATGGGGCGTCGTCCAACCAGAGGCCCGGTTCCGCTGACCTACACTGACCAACTTACTCTGGAACTGGTTTCGACTGAGGCTGGAAGCTTCAAGGCCACTCTAGCCTTAGCGGAGCGACCTGCGGGACAGTTGGTCGACATCGGCGAAGACGCGCTCGAAAGAGTCATCGATGGGATTGACATGGAAGTGCACGGGGGCGACTCGAATCCCTTCATTTCAGAGCCTGCGCGCGCTGTTGTTAGGGAGACAATCCTTAAGGCGGTCGGGCAGGACACACGGCTGACCCTCCATGGCGGTCGGCGACATCGGATTATCGTGATCTCCGATAAGGAAGTCTCTAACCTAACAAAGACTTCATCCAAAACGTACCCGCGTGGGACGACACGACTTGTCGGGCGGTTGCTCGAAGTGGACTTCAAGGATCGAACAGCCGAAGTCTACGACGCATCGGGAACGATGACGCGTATACGGTTCTCCGATGACCTTGCGGAAAGCATTAAGGCCGCATCCCGCATGCAGATCGTCGCTGAAGGCGAAGTTGAAGTTGACGACCAAGGAAAGACGCGGAGCTTTGAGCTTCGCGACTTGACCACGGTCGATATTGCTGATGAATTCTGGAACAACCCGTCGCTAGACGATCTCGTACGACAGCAAGGCGTACACCCAATCGCGTCGCTGAAAGACTTTGCTGGACCGTCTTTCGACCAGAAAGAAACCGATGACCTGCTCGCGGAGCTTCGTAACCTTCGTCTCTAAGCATTAGATGGTTACTGCCTCCCAGTACGTCGTTGTTGACACGAACATCATCGTCTATCTGATCACAGGTAGTCCCGCCGCTGCTACGTTTGGGCCCTATCTAATCGGGAAGATCGGTCTGGTGTCGTTCCAGACCGTGGGCGAGCTTCGACTGATCGGGCGTAGGCGAGGATGGGGCGCGAAAAAGATGCACGAACTGGACGAACGACTTCAGCAGATGGTGGTTATTGACGCGACCGACCAGATTACCGACCGATGGGCGCAACTGATGCATGACCAAACGACCGCAGGAAGCGAGATTCAGCCGTCTGACGCTTGGATCGCGGCTACCGCATTTGTTTACCGCTGCCCGGTCCTCACAAACGACCGGAAGGACTTCGAGCGCATAGCGAATCTGCCGCTCCTTCCGCCAGTTGAACCGGAAGTCTAGGACATGCTCTCGCGTTGAATGAAGCTCCCAACAATAGGCTTCGCGCTGGACAAAAGAAAACGCCCCGTAGGCGCTTTCAGATGTGATTAGCGGCAGGAGTGGAGGGACTCGAACCCCCAACCTGCGGTTTTAGAGACCGCTCCTGAGGCGGCGTCGCGCGGGAGTTTGCGGTCGACGGTGTTAGGCTAGAGGCGCTGCATTCTCTGGGAACTCAGGCTTGCGGAAGGGCTTCGGTGGCGTGTCCAACGTCGCCGAAGCCCGCTTTATTGGTCGCGAGTGCGCGTGTGACACAGAAACGGTACATCGCTCGTACGCGGGGTGACAGTACGAGGTCTGGCCGTAATGGCGCTCACACTCCGTTGGGTTAGCCGCCGGTCTTAATTCGAAATGTCCGGACAAGCGAAAACGCCCCGCGGGGCGTTTTCGGATTCGATGTTGTTGGCAGGAGTGGAGGGACTCGAACCCCCAACCTGCGGTTTTGGAGACCGCTGCTCTGCCAGTTGAGCTACTGCCCTTGGGGGTTGCAGATGCTCAGCGTAGGCCAGCCCCTCGCGGATCCGCCAGGCGCGACAGGGCGTCAGAGCAGGTCGGCGAGGTCGAGCTCGGCCACGGCCCGGTCGAAGCGCTCCAGCATCGTGGCGGCGAGGTCGCGCTGGCGAGGGTCACTGGCGTCCATCCCCCGCCACGCCACCACGGGGTACACGAGGCAGAACAGTGCGGCGACGCGGTAGTCGTCCCAGCTGCCCTCGAGGTCGGCCTCCGGTACTCCCGCGGCGCCCAGGGCGGCGACCCACCTGTCGAACAGGGCCCGCTCGTGCTGCGAGGCGTCGGCGGAGTCGATGCTCTGGGTGACGAAGTAGGCGAGGTCATAGCTGCCGCGGCCGGTGCCGATGAGCTGGAAGTCGACGGCGGCCACGGCGCCGTCGACCTCGAAGAAGAGGTTGTCGGCCCGGAAGTCGCCGTGGATCATCGTCGTCGGCTCCTCGGCCAGCCCGTCGAGCAGTCGCGGCATGGCGTCGATCCACCGGGGCCCGACGGCCTGGATCGACGACGGCACCTCGAGCTCCGCCCCGAGCTTCTCCCATCCCTCAGCGAACACCATCGGGAGCACGGCCTTGTAGATCGGGTCACCGAGGCTGACGGTGAGGCCACCCTCCGCGAGGGCGACGGCCTGCCGCCACCACGTAGCGTGCCACTGGGCCAGGCCGTCGACGGCCTGCTCCGCATCCGGGATGGACAGGCCGGCCACCTGGTCGACAGCCCGCAGATCTCCGAGGTCCTCCATCACCAGCACGAACTGGCTGGTCTCGCCGTCGACGGACGCGTGGTGGCACACCGGCACCCGGATCGGGGCCTGATGGGCCAGCTCGCCGAAGAAGGCGGCCTCCCGCAGGTACATGCGCAGGACGGTGGAGGTGAACACAGCCGCCTCGTCGAGGGCCGGCAGCTTCACCACCACCGTCGACGGGCAGCCCGGGCCCGTGAGCCGGGCCCGGTACAGGGCACTGCTCACGCCGACCCCCACCCCGATCTGCTCGATGTCGGTGCCCTGCACATCGAGCCCGGTGGCTTCCGCCAGCCAGGCCGGCGTG
>CAZDGO010000310.1:0-3362 GCA_964504825.1 uncultured Gaiellales bacterium | reverse complement strand
GAGAACCCCGGCATGGTCATCCATCCGGTGACGCTGTACGTGGGCTATGTGGGCTTCTCCATCCCCTTCGCCTTTGCCATGGCCGCGCTCATCACGAAACGGCTGGGCGATTTCTGGATCCGTTCGACCCGTCGATGGACCCTGTTCGCCTGGCTGTTCCTCACCATGGGAAACCTGGTGGGGGCCTGGTGGGCCTATGTCACCTTGGGTTGGGGGGGTTACTGGGCCTGGGACCCGGTGGAGAACGCGTCGTTCTTGCCCTGGCTCACAGGTACGGCCTTCCTTCACTCGGTCATGATCCAAGAGAAGAAGGACATGCTCAAGGTGTGGAACATGGTGCTCATCATCCTCACCTTCATGCTGACCATCTTCGGCACCTTCCTCACTCGGTCGGGGATCATCCAGTCTGTTCACAGCTTTAGCGCGGGTCGGTTGGGCGAATACTTCTTACTCTTCATGGGGCTGGCGCTCGCTTTCTCGTTGACCCTGCTCTTTAACCGGCTCGATTTGTTGAAGTCTCGGAACGAGCTCGACAGCTTCATCTCGCGGGAGTCCAGCTTCCTGTTGAACAACCTGATCTTGGTGGGGATGGCGTTCACCGTGCTTCTGGGGGTCCTGTTCCCCATCTTGAGTGAGGCCGTCACCGGCGACAAGGTGACCGTGGGGCCGCCCTTCTTCAACGCGGTCATGGTGCCCATCGGGCTGCTGCTGCTGTTCGTGACGGGCGTCTGCCCTCTGATCGCGTGGCGCCGGGCTTCCTTCTCAAACCTGCGCAAGAACTTGATCTATCCGGTCGCGACGGCCGCTGTAGCACTGGTGGCGCTCGTCGTTTTCGGCGTGAGAGGCTTCTATCCGCTCCTCAGTTTCACCCTCTCGGCCTTCGTCCTGGCGACCGTCAGCCTCGAGTTCGGCCGGGGCGCGTGGGTGCGACACCAGATGCAGCAGGAGAATGTGGCGAAGGCCTTGGTCGGCCTCACGTGGCGCAACAAGCGTCGCTACGGAGGGTATATCGTGCACGTTGGTGTTGTGCTGCTGCTGGTGGGTGTCACCGGGTCGTCGGCGTTCAAGGTCAAGGCCGACCAGGTGCTCACCAAAGGCCAGAGCATGAAGGTCAGCGGCTACCAACTCACTTACGACAGTTTCAACTCCTATGACACCAACGAGAAAAGCGTGGGTCAGGTGACCTTCACGCTCAAGAAGGACGATCGATTCCTCGGCACCGTCACGCCCGTCAAGGAGTACTACTTCAACAAGGATCAGGATTGGACTCGGGTCGATCGACATACGACCCTCGCTCGCGACGTATACGTGTCTCTGCTCGAGTATTCCACCGACACCGGGGAGGCCAAGGTCGAGGTGTTCGTCAATCCCTTGGTCAGCTGGCTATGGATAGGAGGGTTCGTCATGGCGATCGGCGGCATCGTGGCCCTCTTGCCCGATGGTCGCGATCAGCGGCGTCTGGCGGCCCGTTATGAAAGGCAGGCTCGGCTTCATGAAATTTGAGAAACGGCTTCGGCCCGTAGCTCTCCGCATCGGACGCCCCCGCTTCTGGGCGCTGGTGCTCGTGGGCATCGTGTCTTCGGTGGCCCTGCTGGCGACCGCCATGCCCGCGGCCGCCGTGCTACCGGTCAGCAGCGTGTCCGACAAGATCATGTGTCTCTGCGGATGCAACTCGGTGCTGTCGGTATGTCCACATCCCAAATGCGAATGGGGCATCCCGGCCAAAGAAGACGTCAAGCAGCAACTGGAAGCGGGCACGGCTCCCGAAGCGATCATCGCGCAATATGTCTCCAAATACGGAGAGCAGGTGCTCGCCTCCCCTGCAAAAAGCGGCTTCAACATGGTCGTGTGGGTGCTCCCCTTTGTGATGTTGGTGATCGGAGCGGTGACGGTCTACTATCTGGCCCGGACGTGGGCGGCACGGCGGAGCGAGACCGACGAGGGGGCCATGGTGGTGCCCGTGCCTGTCGAAGATCATCCCGACGAAATGGTGCGTCGCATGGAGAACGAGCTCAAGAAGTTCGACTGACCGGTGGGTCAGGCTCCTGACCACGTTCGTACGGCCTAGAAGGAGAGAGATGTCCGCTGTCGAGTTGTTGGTGAAGGTTCTGCTTGCTGTCGCTGTGGTCGCCTTCGTAGGCTACCCGCTTCTCAGGAATCAGTTGGCCCCCGAAGAAGATCTGGAGCTGCCCGAGGAGGCGGAGGAGCTGTACCACCGTAAGGAGACCACCTACTCGGCTCTCAAGGAGTTGGAGTTCGACTATAAGACGGGCAAGCTCTCCGAGCAGGACTTCCACGAGCTGGAATCAAGGTTCAAAGCCAGTGCTCTGGAGATCCTGGAGGCTATTGATGAACTCGAACACCCGACCGCGAAGGGCAAGGCCGGTCGCCGGGCCGAGCGCGACAAAGTCGGGGCAGAATCGAGGCGCCGGGTATCGTCCTTCCAGTCGACCGATGCCTGCGGCTCGTGCGGCGCCGTCAATCCTTCGGGTGCTCGCTTCTGCGCCGTGTGTGGCGATCCGCTGACCATCGGGCCGGCTTCGCCAAAGTCCGGGCGGAAACCGACTGATACTGGTGGAATGTGCGCTTCTTGCGGAACGCGGGTCGACGTCGACCACAGGTTCTGCGGAGTATGCGGAGCGGAGGCCAGCGCCTGACTGTGACGGCGACGCCCTCGATCCACGTGCGGGGCCTCTGGAAGTACTTCGGTCACTTCGCTGCTCTGCGCGACCTCGACCTCGACCTCGATGAAGGCCGGTTTCTTACCATCTTCGGGCCGAACGGCGCCGGCAAGACCACGCTGATCAAGGTGCTCTCCACCCAGATCGGCGCATCCGAAGGCTCGGTTCTGGTAGGTGGGGTCGATCTCGCCAAGCAAGCGGGTGCCGTGCGCCGGCGCATCGGCGTGATCTCCCATAACACCTACCTGTATCCGCAACTGACGGCCTACGAGAACCTGGCTTTTTACGGCAAGATGTACGGCGTCAGCGACCTCCGTGACCGGTCACTGACGCTTCTCGAAGAGGTCGGACTTGTGGGTCGTATGGACGACCGCGTGGCGACCTACTCGAGGGGCATGCAGCAGCGCCTCTCTATCGCCAGAGCGCTCTTGCACGAGCCCGACATCATGTTCCTTGATGAACCATACACCGGCCTCGACCAGCATGCCTCGCGCATGCTCCGGGATGTGCTGGAGACGCTGCACACCGGCGACCGCACGATTATCCTGACCACGCACAGCATCGATCAAGGTCTCGAGATGTGTGACGAAGTGGCCATACAGGTGAAGGGCCGCATGGTCTATCGACAGCCGATCGAAGCGGTAAAACGGGCCACCTTCGAGCAGACGTACTTCGACCAAG
>CAZDGO010000309.1:0-3367 GCA_964504825.1 uncultured Gaiellales bacterium | reverse complement strand
CGAACACGTGCTTGCTCTTCTCGCGGCCTCAACCGAGGCGGTTCTGGTCACGGGTGATCGACACCTGCGCGAGGCTGTCGCCTTGTGGTGCGAGGCGCCAGCGCCGGCGGAGTTCGCAGCGTCCCCGTCCTGAACGGTGCCTGCTTCCTATAGACGCCCGCCAACTTGTAAGAGCGACTTGTATTCCCGGCGATCACCTTGTAAATTGCAGGTATGGAGGTAGATATCATGCAAACAGCTGTAAGCAAACGCGGTCAGACTGTCGTTCCGGCGGCCATCCGCAAGCGCTACCATATGGACTGCGGCGTCCGTCTGGTATGGCTGGACGACGGGGAGACAATCAGGATTGTCCCCGTACCGGCTGATCCTCTTGGAGCCCTGCGAGGGCGGGGTCGTGGGGAGAGATTGACCGAGCGCCTCTTGGCGGAACGCTCCCAAGATCGCGACCGTGAAACCAACTCCTGAAAGAATCCAGACGGACGCAGCCACCGAAACAGGAGCACGGCCTTATCTGCTTGACACGTCGGCCCTCTTGTCGTTCATCGAGGATGAAGCCGGTGCCGACCGCGTCGAGCAGGTGCTAAGGCAGCCGACAACGATTATTCCATGGCCGGTTCTGTTGGAAATGCACTACATCGCCCTGCAGGAAAATGGTGAGGCCGAGGCATATCACCGCACCGCTTTGGTGAAACAGCTGAACGTCAAGATCCTATGGGATATGGATGAATCTACTTTGCTCACGGCGGCACGACTGAAGGCCGGACATCGCCTCTCCCTGGCAGACGCGATCATTGCAGCGTTTGCCCTCCGAACAGATGCGGTGCTGATACACAAGGACCCAGAATTCGACACCCTGGCCGGGCTCGTGCCGATGGAGGCCTTGCCCTACAAGTCGTCTATCGACACCCTTAGAGGCTAGAGGCAATCGCCCCCAGCATGATGGTGTGGTGAGCCAGTCACCCGCCCTTTCGCAAGAGACGGCTCCCTCAGGCGGTCTTCTTCTTTCGGCTCGGCTTGGGGCTGAAGGAGACAAGACGCTCTTTGTGCCGTTGCTCGCATTCCCGCAAATTGGCCGCAATTGCGGATATATCGAAGCCGAACGGCTCCGCATACTCGCGACGCAGTCTGCGCGTCTCTTCAACAATGGGATCGGGGTAGTCGTCAAAACACTCGCCATCCGCAAGGCGGGATGCGCAACGGCGTATGCTGGTGGGAGTCCGCAAAGCGCCGAATTGAACGGGAGATCCTCGGGCGGTGAACCGGACCGTCCGAGTCGATTCGGCTGCCTCGGACGAGTTGCTCGCAGGGTTTACCCCGCGCCCCCCACCCAGTTCTCGATCCGCAGCCCGGGATACCCCTGGAAATCTGCTTCGTTGTTGGTCACGAGCACAACATCAAGTGCCACCGCGTGGGCGGCGATCAGCTTGTCCAGCGCGTCCCGATTCCGGTCGCGGGTTGCCGCTTGTATGGGGCCGTATGCCGCCGCGGCTGCAGGGTCGAAGGAGACGGCGGGTATGTCCTGCACGAGGAGATCGAGCGCCTCCCGATTCTGCGCCCTCCTACTGCCCGAGCAGGTCACCCCGTACTCCAGCTCTGCCAGGGTGATGGTGGAGATGACCACCTCGCCGACAAAGCATGCGGCGAAACGTGCGGCGACCTCGCGCGGTTGATGCTTCATCAGGTAGATGCAGATGTTGGTGTCAAGCATGTACGTGGGATTCACAGCACCTCCCGCTCGGCCTCACGGTTCTCCCCACGCCCCTCGGCCATGAAATCCTCGGAGAACTGCCCGAACCTCGCCAGCACGTTAGCCAAGTTGCGGCGGGCCGGCCGTATGTGGATCTCGTCGCCGATGCGTTCGATCTCCATATCGAGGTCGGAGCGTTCGTAGGCAAGCTCCGCAGGGATACGCACCGCCTGAGAGTTGCCGTTCCGGAATATCCGGGTGATGGTCACGGAGCCTCCTCCTCTGTGTGTACGTGTACATACTACTCCACGCGAACCGAGAAGTGAAGCCCGCTCTGGGATTGGGGAGCGGGCAAAGAGCAAGAGTTTGCGCGCGGGGTTCACCCTCGATGAGTACATGGCTGCGGAGGGTCTCATGCCCAGGATGACGATCACGCCGGCGGAGTTCGCGGCGAGTACGGGAACGAGCAGGTGGCCGTAAATCGCTACGGGGGGCGACACGGGGGCAGGTGGTTACACTCCGGGACGCGGCTCCGGTTCCTGGGCGACACCGGCTCCGGCACCTGCGCGAGACCCGTCCGGTTCTCTTCCGGTCCCACACCTCCTTCGACAACGACCTCAGGTCGCCGTCCGAGGGAGATCACGGTCATGCTGGTGGAGTTGGGACTTGTGGAGCAGCGGCACGAAGCGGTTATCGACGCCGACGTCGAGCCGCAGCGGACTGCGGGCTGACCCACACCCTCGCTCCCGGATTTTCGTTCTTGTTTCTAAAGAATGTTCACCAGAACGCCGATAATCAGACCAGCTACCGATTTCGGAAGTGGCAGCGCTTGCAGAGCGGACTAACCGGCAGGTCGCACGGACGCAGGAGAGGAACGCATGATGCGGAGATTCAGAGCCCGCGACGGTTTCACCCTGATAGAGATCATGGTGGCCACTCTTCTGCTACTGGTCGCCATGGCGGGCTTCGTGCCGTTCTTCCTGCAGGGACTCAGCCAGTCTTCTTCTGCGCGTTATCGCAGCGTCGCCACGAACATCGCTCGAGAGCGCATGGAGCAGGTGCGGCAGCTGGACTATCGCGAGATCACCAAGGCTGCTCTCGACCAGCGGTTCGGGGTCACCAAGGAGGACGAGCGCGGCACGACGTTTGACATTGACCACAGCGTGGAACCGGACATCGTCGACGATCCCTCCGGTGCCCTCAAGAGCGTCACGGTGACCGTCACCTGGGCCGCGCCGCCTCAGCCATCCCCCATCTCCGTGACCACCCTCATCCACCGGCAGTTCCTGGGCCCGAGAGGGTCGCTTCTCACGGTGCAACCAACCGTGCCTGACGATCTAGGTTCACCATTCCGCCTTCTCACAGACAGCCCCACGACGATCCGATATGACATAGCCGAGGCTGATTGGGGTCTCTGCTACCCCGATCCGAGCAGCGGCACCTCGCTCCCGTACGATGTGTTCGCTCGGATGGTGCTGGTGGACGACAATGGATTCGGCATCAGGCTGGGGGATCCCGCCAACGACTACAAGATCGAAGTCCAGCGCGACTTAGTGGGTGTCTACTTCGAGATCTCCGGCCTCGACCCCGCCACGATCCCCGATGGATACTGGGAGCTGCAGGCACAGGCCTACAACAAATACGACGAGCCCGGCAACTTGTGGCGGCTGCGCCTTCGTG
>CAZDGO010000308.1:0-3394 GCA_964504825.1 uncultured Gaiellales bacterium | reverse complement strand
CCGCGGGAGCGAGAAGCCGCCGCCGTGACGGAGTGGGCGGTCGCGCCGTCGCGGCCGCTTGAAGCCGACGGCATCGGCGACCCGCGACTAGATGTCGGCATCACGGGAAACCGTCCTTCTTCATGATCTCCTCAGGTCCGGAGAAGGGTCGCAGCATCATCGCGCGGTCGTAGAAGAGATCTCGGCGTTCGCGGCGGGTATAGTCGAAGCTCGCCGCCAAACTGAGGGTCTGGGTAGGACACACATCCTGGCAGAACCCGCAGAAACAGCACCACTCCATGTGGAAATCGTACCGCTCGACTCGGCGTTCGTAACCGGTGTCGTAACCGCGCACGTCGATGCAGTTGTCGGGGCACACCCGGGCGCACATCGTGCACGCGACACAGACCTGGGTCTGGCAGCGCATGCAGCGGATGGCCTCCCGTTGCCCGCCGCCCTTGTGCCAGCCCAACTCCACCTGGCTCCCGGTACGCAGGCGGTTCGTGGGGTTCGATTCGGGCATGTGCACCCGCCGTCCCCCGGGACCGAAGTGCTCGAATTCAGGTGGGTTGGGGGCGTACATCTTCTGCAGATAGTACTCCTGCGGGTGCACCGGCGGTCGTCGATCCGCCGAGAGGTCGAGACTCTGCAGGTATCGATGCACGGAGACCGCCGTCTCGTGACTCTGGCCGATGGAGATGATGATGGTCTTCGGTCCCGTGGCCAGGTCGCCCGCCAGGAAGAGACCGGGCACGCCGGTCTCGCCGGTTCGCGGGTTGCACAGCGGCCGTCCGAGTGGGTCGAAGCGGATGCCCGAATCGGCCAAGAAGTCTATCTGCAGACCCTGGCCGATGGCGAAGATGACCGTCTCGCACGGCACCACGGTGGTCTCGTCGGAGAACCGCGCATCCCACTTGCCCGTGCTGTCGAAGCGGGAGAGCACTCGCTTGAGCTTCATCCCGGCCACCCGACCGTGCTTGACCACGATGGAGTCGGGCCCCCAACGGTGCATGATCTTTACGCCTTCATCGAGGGCGCCGTCTATCTCGATGTCCAGTCCGGGCATCTCATCCCTGGTCTCGAGGCAGGCGATGTGGGACTGGGTGGCTCCGCACCGCAGCGCGCTTCGCGAGCAATCGGCGGACACGTCTCCTCCGCCTATGACGACCACCCGCGGGCCCACTGCGGGCTCCTTGTGCATGGTGTACTGGTAGAGGAAGTCGATCGCCGACCACACGCCTGTGGCGTCGTGACCCGGAATCGGCAACGTGCGTCCGCCGGAATATCCCGCGGCGACCACCACCGCGTCGTGGGTGGCGCGCAGCTGGTCGAGGGTGACGTCGCGCCCGACACTCACGCCGAGCTCGATTTTGAGCCCCAGTTCCACGAGGTCCTGAATCTCTTTCCGCACGACCTTGCGGTCGAGACGGTAGAGGGGGATGCTCGTCGTCAGCAGACCACCCGCCTCACTTTCGCGCTCGTATACGGTCACGCGGTAGCCCATCTGCACCAGGTCGTAGCCCACCGCCAGGCCGGCCGGGCCCGAACCGACCACCGCGACGTGCTCGGAGCGGCGCACCAGACTGCGCAGGTGGCCCGGCCGGCGGACCTCCCGGTCGTAGACCTCGTAGCATTGGCGGTGCAACTGTCTGATGGCGATGGGATCGTCCAGGTACGAGCGGCGGCAGACATCCTCACACGGGTTGTTGCACACGTAGCCAAGGACTCCGGGCAGGACGTTCCGCCGTCTCACGATGTTGTAGGCTTCGATGTCTCGGCCGGCGGCCACCAAGGCGTTCTGACCGCGGGCGTCGACGTTGGCCGGGCAGCCGCCCTGGCAGGGTGCGATGCGGCTTTGGTCGTGCAGATCGGTCATCAGGTCGTTGAACTCGAGAGGGCCGGCGTCGGTGACCGGTGGTGGTTCGTCGTCCATGACGCCACGCAGCCTCAGCGGACCCCGCCAGCGGGGGGCGAGAGTGGCCGGTTCCGTGGGGTACTGGATGGTGATGGGCGGCGAGACCATCTGCTTGAAGGTCTCGATGCCTCCCTTGGCAATGGCGACCCAGGGCCGGATGAGATCGTGCCAGGTCACGGGCGCGCCTCCCCGCGACGCGGGCGCCCCGTCACGGCGACGTCGCGGTGCGCGGTGCGCGGCTTCGCCCCCGTGCGCGGCGATGTCGCCGTGACCGTCATCGGTCGACGTCTCCCATCACCGGGTCGAGGGTGCCCACGATATTGATCAGGTCGGAGAGGGTGTAGCCGAGGGAGAGTTGCGGCAGCATCCCCAGGTTGTGGAACGACGCGCCCCGCCATTTCATCCGCCGGGGTTTGATCGATCCGTCGCTCACGAGGTAGCAGCCGATCTCGCCCCGCGGGGATTCCAGCCGCGCATAGGCTTCGGCTCCGGAGGGTGGTGTGGGCAGGCGGGGTACGCGCGGCGCGATGACGGGCCCCGCCGGCAGATCGGTGAGGGCCTGGCGCACGATCTTGGCGCTTTCGATGATCTCGTGGAAGCGTACTTCGGTGCGGTCGTAGACGTCGCCGGTCGTGCCCACGGGGATGTCGAACTCGAAGCGGTCGTAGATGGAGTAGGGCATGTCGCGGCGCAGGTCCCACTTCACCCCGGCCGACCGCAGCAGCGGACCCTGGGCGCCCAGACGCAGGGCCTCGGCCTCGCTGAGCCGGCTGATGCCCTTGGAGCGCAGGTGCCAGATGTAGTTGTCGTGGAAGAGGGCGCGGAAGCGGGGAAGTTCTTCGATCACGCCGTGGACGGCCTGGTGGGCTTTCTCCACCCAGCCCGGCGGCACGTCGTAGCCCACGCCGCCCAGCCGATGGTAGACGTAGGTGAGGCGCGCCCCGCACAGCTCCTCGAAAAGGTAAACCAGCCGCTCCCGGGCGGCGAAACACCAGAGGAAGTAGGTGGTCGCGCCGGTATCCAGTCCGAGGGCTCCGATGGACAGCAAGTGGCTGGTCATGCGGTTGATCTCGCCCGTGATCACCCGCAGATACTCGGCCCGCTCGGGCACCTCGATGCCCAGCAGCTGCTCGGCGGCCAGGCAGTACACCCAGTCGTTGTGCGTAGCGGCCAGGTAGTCTGGCGTGCGATCGGTGAAGGCGATGATCTGGTGATAGCTGCGGTTCTCCGCGATCTTCTCCAGGGAGCGGTGCATGTAGCCGATGCGGACGTCGAGTCCCACGACCTTCTCGCCATCGAGGCGGGTGACCAGTCGAAGGACGCCGTGGGTGCCGGGGTGGTGCGGCCCGACGTTGATGAGGAAGTCCTGAATCTCCTCGGGCAGCTGGTCGAGACCTTCTTCGGGAACGAGGCGCTCGGGGGCAGTCTCGGGTTCCGCCGGTCGCGGGGTGGTGGCTTCGTCGAACGCCGGAGGCGTGTCGGCGGCGGGCGGTGCGGCGT
>CAZDGO010000307.1:0-3398 GCA_964504825.1 uncultured Gaiellales bacterium | reverse complement strand
CCACGGCGGCGGCCGCACCCGGCTCGGTTCCGGCGTAGACCATGTTCGTCTGCACCGCTTCCAGATCCACATAGAGGCCGGGCAGCGCGACCAGCCCTTCGGCGAGCGCGCGCGCGTTGGCGTGGTCGTCGGCAAGCCGGTCGACCATCGACTGCAAGGCCACGATGCCGGCTGCGGCCAGAACACCCGCTTGACGCATGCCGCCGCCCATGAGCTTCCGGTTGCGCCGCGCCTCGGCCACGAACGACGCGGATCCCGCCAGCAGCGACCCCACCGGAGCGCACAAGCCCTTGCTGAGACACACCATCACCGAGTCGACCGGAGCCGCAAGGTGCGCCGGCGGCACGCCCAAAGCCACGGCCGCGTTGAAGAGCCGGGCTCCATCGAGGTGCACGGGGATCCCCTGCCGGCGGGCCACGTCGGCGAGCTGCCATACTCCCTCGACCGAAGTAACCGTCCCCCCAGCGACGTTGTGGGGATTCTCAAGGCAGAGCAGACCCGTGCGGGGGAAATGCACGTCGTCAGGCCGTATGGCGGCCTCCACGTCGGCAGGATCCAGCCGGCCCAAGCGGCTCGAAAGGGGGCGAGCCTGCACACCGGCCAGAACGGCCAGAGCGCCCACCTCGGCGTCGTAGATGTGCGAGCCGACATCTACGACGACCTCCTCGCCCCGGCGCGTGTGCGTCATCACCGCTACCTGATTGCCCATGGTGCCGGTGGGAACGAAGAGGGCGGCCTCCTTGCCCACCCGCACAGCCGCCAGCTCCTCCAGCCTGCGCACGGTGGGATCTTCGCCGTAGACGTCGTCACCCAGCTCGCCCGCGACCATGGCCCGGAACATCTCCGGGGTGGGGAGCGTGACGGTATCGCTGCGTAGATCGATCGGTCGCGTCATGGATCCTCTCCTGTGGAAAGAAACGCCGCCGGTAGCACTACCCGGCTTGCGGTCGAATGGTTGGACCGCAGACCCACAGCATAGGGGCGCCGGATGGCGGTGTCAACGGGAAGTCGGCCGGAAGTCGCCAGGCCGTCAGCCTCTGGGTCGGGAGGCACCAGGCGGTCAGCCGCCGGGCCGGGCGCTCGCGCTGCGCAGTCCATCCAGAATCGTGTGGTTGAGCCGCGTAATCTCCAGCATCTGCTTGTCCTGAGCCGACAGCCGAGCGAGGATGGCCTCAGTGTCGGCAAATGCCTTCTGGTTGACCATATAGTCGGCTTCCGCACGGGCCTCGGAGTGGCGGGCCTGCAGGTTCTGCCCCACCATGATGAGTGGCATCAGGGTGATCTGGACCACGTTGCTTACCAGAAGGTACGCTACGAACGCCGGGAACGGGTCGAATGCGTGCCAGCGCAGCGCGGTCACCTTCGTAGCCAGTATGTTGTAGCCGGTCCACAGCACCGTCCAGGTCACTATGATAAGAAAGAACCCCATCGTGCCCACCTTATCGGTGACGGCGATGGCCGCGCGGTCGAGGCCGGACAGATTCTCGATCACCGCCTGGTTCGGTGGTGTACCCGCCGATGCGGCCTCGATCGCGGCCCGGTGGTGCTTCCTGTTTGACCCGATCATGACACCCTCCCCGGTTCCTGATGGTCTCCGTCGCGTCGCACCTTCAGCGACAGCGAGATACGACGCCGCTCGTGGTCGACTCCCATCACGGTCACCATCACCCGCTGCTGCACCTTCACCACCGTGTGCGGGTCGCGCACGAAACGATCGGCGAGCTGGCTGATGTGGACCAGTCCGTCCTGGTGCACCCCCACGTCGACGAACGCCCCGAACGCCGTCACGTTCGTCACGATGCCCGGCAGGCGCATGCCCGGCTCAAGGTCATCGAGCTTCTCGACTCCCGGGGCGAACTGAAACGCCTCGTACACGCCGCGCGGATCGCGGCCGGGCTTGGCGAGTTCGGCTAGGATGTCTCGCAACGTGGGCAGACCGACCCGCTCATCGACGTAGCGGGAGAGTTCTATGCGTCCGCGCAGATCCGCGCTCGCCATAAGGTCGCGCACGCCGACCCCGAGGTCTCGAGCCATCGCGTCGACCACCCGGTAGCTCTCCGGGTGAACCGCGCCGGAGTCGAGGGGATGCTCTCCGTCCCTGATGCGCAGGAACCCCGCCGCCTGCTCGAAAGCCTTGGCTCCCAGACGAGGCACCTTCTTCAGTTCCTTTCGGGAGTGGAACGGTCCTTGCTCGTCCCGATGAGCGACGATGTTGGCCGCGAGCTGGGGGCCGACGCCGGACACGTATGTGAGTAGCTGGCGGCTGGCGGTGTTGACCTCCACCCCCACGCTGTTCACCGCGCTCATCACCACGTCGTCGAGCCCGGCTCTGAGCGCCATCTGGTCGACATCGTGCTGGTACTGCCCTACGCCGATCGACTTGGCATCGATCTTCACCAATTCGGCCAGTGGATCGGCCAAGCGCCGCCCGATGGATACCGCCCCGCGAACGGTGACATCCTGGTCGGGCAGCTCTTCACGGGCCACCTCAGAAGCGGAGTAGATCGAGGCTCCGCTCTCATTCACCATGACCAGGTCGACTTCCGCGGGCAGATCGAGTTCGCGGATGAACGCCTCGGTCTCCCTGCCGGCGGTGCCGTTTCCCACCGCGACCGCCTCCACATGGTAGCGGGTCACCAGTCCAGAGACCCGCTCTCCCGCTTCACGACGCGCCCGTTCAGATTGATGCGGCTGGACGGTCTCATTATGGAGCAACTTCCCCTGAGGATCGAGCACGACCACCTTGCAGCCGGTGCGGAACCCCGGGTCGATCGCCAGGATCACCCGCTGCCCGAGCGGCGGAGAGAGCAGCAGCTCCCGCAGGTTCTGGGCGAAGACCCGGATGGCCTCTTCGTCAACCCGAGCCTTAAGCGCCGCGCGGGCTTCGGTCTCCATCGATGGCCCGAGAAGTCGCCGATAACTATCGATCACAGCCTCGCGCACCTGCTCCACCACCGCGACAGGCGCCCCTTCGCGAGCCGACCTTCCACCGCCTGCGAGTCCCCGACCTCGAGCGAACCGACTCTCGAGGAGCGCCAGAGCCTCCTCCTCGAGGGGAGCCAGACGCACGTGCAGCATGCCCTCGGCATCGCCCCGGAACAGGGCGAGTACACGGTGCGAAGGCGCAGCGGTGGCCCGTTCGCTCCAGTCGAAGTAGTCGCGGAACTTGGCGGCCTCCTCAGACTTCCCGCGCGCGACCTTGGCTACGAGCAGCGCGCGCCCGTCGTAAACGCGACGCATATCCGCGCGGGTCTCCGCGTCCTCGCTCACCCACTCGGCCATGATGTCGCGCGCTCCCTGAAGGGCGTCGTCCGCCGAGGCCACGCCAATCTCCGGGTCGACGAAGGCCGCGGCGGCTTCGCCAGGTTCGAAGCGATCGGCCGGATCCTGGGCGAACA
>CAZDGO010000306.1:0-3429 GCA_964504825.1 uncultured Gaiellales bacterium | reverse complement strand
CATGAGGTCGAAGCTGACGTTGCTGAGCGCCCGCAGACCGCCGAATTTCTTGGTGACGCAGTCCACCTGCAGAAGAGGCCCTGCCATGCCCTCGGCTATGCTCGCCTCACGCCCCGGCTCCGCCGGGCTCATTCCAGCACCGCCTTCAGGCGGGGGATCCTCCGTCGCAGCCACCCGATGGCCCCTGTGGGGATGAAGAGGATGATGAGCAACAGGAGGACGCCCGCGATCGTGAGCTGGATGTCGCTGAAGAGTTCGCTGGTCAAGAGGTATCCCCGCAGCCGCTGGTACCCGTAGGCTCCTATGATGGGGCCCAGCACCGTCCCCTGCCCGCCCAGCATCACCATGACTATAAGCTCGATGGACAGGTGCAGACGGAAGGCCTCCGGGGGCTCGATACTGCCGTTCTTGAAGAAGAAGAGGACCCCAATGACCCCGGGGATTACGGCCGAGAGGACGAAGGCCCATGTCTTGGCTCGAGGAGCGGGCACCCCCATGATTTCGGCGGCGTCCTCGTCCTCGCGGATGGCCATGAGGCCCAGGCCGAACTTGGACTTCCGCACCAGGTAGCTCACAACGACCGTGAGGACGACGAGGCCCACCAGGATCCAGTATGTGAGCCAGAGCGCCTCGTTTGCTCCCCCGTACGCCCGGTATGCGGAGTAGTTCAACGAGAGGCCGATGGAGCCGCCGAACGGGGAGAAATTAGTGACGAACGCCCGCATGGCTTCCAGGATGCCCAGGGTGGCCAGGGCGAAGTAGGCTCCGCGCAGCCGCAGAAGGATGCGCCCCAGGATGAAGGCGAGGATGCCCGCCGCGACTCCCCCGACGAGCGCGGCCAGCGGGAGCGGCCAGTCAAGCTGGGTCATGGTGTAGAAGCCGACGTAGCCACCCAGGCCGAAGAAGACGATGTGCCCGAAGCTCACGTAGCCGGTGTAGCCCAGAAGGATGTTGAGGCTGGAGGCCAGACCTACCGACATGAGGATGGTGAACATGGATTCCCGCAGTGCCTGGTCTCCGGTCACACCGGGCGCCAGGCCGAGAGCCAGCACGACGGCCAAGGCCAGGTAGAGGCCTGGGTGCCACAGACGGCGGCGCATCTAGCGCTTCCCGCCTAGCAGGCCCTGGGGACGCAGGACGAGGATGAGGATGAAGAGCAGGAACTCGATCACCGTCACCCACGTGACGTTGATGAACACCGGGATGATCCCTTCCATGACTCCCAGAATGATTCCTCCGATGAGAGCCCCCAGCGGGTTACCCAGGCCGCCGAGTACCACGATGACGAAGCTCTTCAGCTCGTAGACACCGCCAGAAAGTACCGTGAACGAGAAGAGCGTGGCGATGAGGCCGCCCGCGACCGCGGCGAGCATCGTTCCCAGGCCGAAGGAGAGGGCCAGCACTCGAGCCGACGGGATGCCCATGAGCTCGGCGGCTTGGCGGTTGTTCGCCACCGCTCGTATGTGCTTGCCCGGCCGGGTGCGGTAGAGGAAGAGGTAGAGCCCGGCAGTCACCAAGATCGCGGCGGCGGAGGCGGCGAGCCGGGTGTTCGTGATGACGACGGGGCCGGCTGCCAGGGTGCCAAGGCTGTAGTTCACGTTGCGGGGCGTAGTGGAGAATGCGGTCGTGGCCAGCCCGATGATTATCATGTTGACTGAGAAGGTAGCGAGCAGGCTGGAAAGGTGGGGAGCGTTGATGACTCGGTGGACGGCCACGACGTAAATGATGAGTCCCATCACCAGGCCGGCCGCCGCTACGACGACGATCGCCAGGTACGGGTTGAGGCCGACTCTCTGGAAGAGCAGGTAGACGCCGAACATGCCCAGCATGATCATGGGCCCGTGCGACAGGTTGATGACGTTCATCACTCCGAAGATGAGGGTGAGACCCATGGCGGCGACGCCGTAGACCAGGCCGATAATGAGCCCGTCTATGGCAGACGCCAGGAGCTGGCCTGCGTCCAAAACGAGACCTCCTCGGGAGAGTCGGCGGCGCAGGCGTATGCCTGCGCCGCCACCGTTGGCTCTATTGGATACCGAGAGGTTCCGCCGTCTTGGCCTCATCCGGCCAGATGATCTGCTTGGCGAGCGTGCCGCCTTCGTCTTGCCACTGGACGTAGACCATCTCGTGACCACTCTGGAGGCCGTGGCTCTCCTCGGAGGTGTCGAACTTCACCGGTCCGTAGAAGGTCATGAGGTTGGCCGCGTCGAGAGCCTCTTTCACCTTGTCGGTGTCCAGGGTGCCGGCGGTCTCTATGGCCTTCTGCAGCATGAGCCCGGCGGTGTAGCCCCCTGCGCTGTGGTAGGAGGGTTCCTCGGCGTAGGCGCCCTTGTAGGCCTGCACGAACTCTTCGATCGTCGGTCCGACCCATTCAGCGTCGCCGGCGGTCGCCTCACTGTACTTCGCGTTCGGCTCCCACTGACTGGGACCGATCACGCCCAGGGCGGCGTCGCCGATCTCTGCGAAGGAGGGCTCAGGCGGAGCCACGAGCAGGGCCACGAACTTCGCCTTGACCCTCTTTTCACCCATCTGACGGGCGAGGGTGCTGCCGTCCTGGAAGTGTCCGCCGCCAAGGATGGCGTCGGGCTTCGCCGCCTGGATCTTGTTGATGAAGGGACCGAAATCGGTCGTGCCCGACTGGTACCCCTCGAAGAGCACCTCCTCGTAGCCTTTCTCCTTGGCATAAGCGCGGGCCGCCTGCACCACGGTCGTGGAGAACTTGTCATTCTCATAGACGAACGCGATCTTCTTGAGATCGGCGCTCATGCTCCCCAGGAGGTCGATCGCGCCCGTCAGGTACCGACTGGCCGGTGTGTAGAGCTGGTAGACCAGGGTGTAGCCCTTCTGGTACGTGGCGTCGTCGGCCGCCCCCGTGGTGATCATGACCCTGCCGTTCTGCTCGGCTATGACGGCCGCGGCGTCGGCCAGGCCGCTGGAGTAGGGGCTGATGAGGAAGTCGGCCTTGTCCTGGGTCGCGAGGCGGGTGTAGAGCTCCTGGACCCGGTCCTTGTTCGACTCATCATCGTAAGACTTGCTCTCGAAGGTCACCTTGGTGCCGTCCGCCAGGGTTACGCCCCCGGCTTCGTTCACCTGCTTGATCCAGAGGTCCAGCCCATTGGTCTGGCGGACAGATTCGACGTTGAGCTTGCCGGTCTTCGATGCCGTGAAGCCGATGATGGCCGTTTTGGTCTGGCCTCCGCCTCTCCCCGTCGTCTGGGTCGCGCCGCCCGTCGCGCCACTGCCACCCTCCGTGGTCTGGGCGGGTTCTTCCGACCCGCAACCCACGAGGAGTAGAGCAGCCAAAGCGAGGAAGGCGACGAGGACCATGGCGAGGTGAGGTCTCCTGAGAAGGTGAGCGTTCACTCCGTTACCCCCTGGGTAGATGCTCGGCTCCAATCGATGATTCGCTGCTATACCCTAGGAGGTTCT
>CAZDGO010000305.1:0-3438 GCA_964504825.1 uncultured Gaiellales bacterium | reverse complement strand
GCGAGAGCGGGTTCGCCCGTCGCGGATGCGGCGTCGAGCGGCAGTCCACGCGCCTCGGCCGGCACTCCACGCGCCTCGGCCGGCAGCACGACGTCGATGAAACCCGTACGGGAGTGGGTCTCCACCGCCTCGATGACCACCGCCGCGTCCTCGCCAACCATGTCGGCCGACACGTTCTGCTCCTCGCTGAACTTTACCAGTCCTCGGGCTTCGCCCTCGGCGGCTTCCCGGTAGATGGCGTTGATGGCCTCGCGGTCGATCAGGGGCCGGCCGTCGGGGGTCATCTCCGACTGGAACGTCGCGTTCAGAATAATCAGACTGACGGTCGAGGTGGGGATGCGCACCGAGTCCGCCATGAAGCCGATGCGCGCGATCTCGGGCATCACCTGTTCCAGGGCTTTAGCAGCGTTTGTGGAGGTAATGATGATATTGTCCAGCGCCGCTCGGCTCTTGCGGAGGTCACCCGTGCCGGCTTTGGGAACGGCATCGAGCAGCGGCTGGCTGTTGGTGGCGGCGTGCACCGTGCTCATGCCCGCCGTGATCATGTGCCGTGTGAGGTCGCGGTCCAGGAGCGGACGCAGCATGTGAGCGAGCGCGGTGGTCGTGCAGGAGGTTCCCGAGACCAGCAGGTGGCGGCCGGGATCGAACTGATACTCGTTGATGCCGTTGATAAGCATCACGGCGTCGTCGGGGGTAGCGGCGTCCTTCTGCGTGCTCTTGAAAGGCGAACTCTGCACGACGACCTTCGCGCCCGCCTCCAGGTGACCTCGGAGCGAGCCCCCCGGAGCTTCGCTCGGGGCGAGCGGGTCGACGAACGTCCCGGTGGCGTCGACGACCACGATCACGCCGTGTTCCTGCCACGGGATCAGGCGCGGGTCGCGGACGTGGCGCAGGATGTGCACGTCCTTGCCGTGCACGCCCAGCAGGCCGGCAGCTTCGTCGACCACCTGGATGTCGCGTTGCGCCCGGTGGCCCCCGAGGTAGCGATGGAGGGTGCCGTAGGTGCTGTCCTTATCGAGATATTGGGCCACCGCGTCCAACGACTTCCCTACTTCGCGCCCTACGTTCACCACAAAACCGTCGAAGTCGTCCCGGTCGAGGTGATACCAGAGCGTCAGTTTGCCTATGCGGCCCAGGCCGTTGATTCCCAGGATACGGGGGGCGCTCATGTCCGCGGCTCCTTTCTCGGGGTGATGATGGGGAGGCGTCCCAGGAATATGCGGCCGGTGCGGCCATCGAGACTCAGCCAGTCTCCTGCCCGCAGCTCATGGCCGGCAAGTGTCGCCGTGCCTTCGGACTCCCGCACGCTGAGGGCTCGGCAGTCGGCCACGGCGGTCTTGCCGAGGCGCTTGGCCGTGACGGCGGCGTGCGATGTCGCTCCGCCCCGGCCTGTCAGGATGCCTTGCACCCGTACGATCATGGCGATGTCCTCGGGCACGGTGTCCGGGCGCAGAAGTACGATGGGTTGATCGGGGTCCTCGGCCAACAGGGCCTCTATCTGGCCTGCATCCACAGCCACCCTGCCCGTGTACGCACCGCCCGCCACGCCCATCCCCACGGCTATGGGCAGGTCGCACTGGGCGCAACTCGTGGTGTCGAAGATGGGGAGATCCTCGAGGAATCCCTGCACCATCGGACGTTTCTGAAGTATGTAGAGGTCGTTCGCTTCAGGTGATTCGAAGGTGAATTCGATCTCCTGCGGGTCGTACCCCCGGCCGTGCACGAGGTCCTCGGCTACCGAGCGAAGGGCGGAGTAGATCTCGGGGAAATCGCGCTCCAGAGAGCGCTCCACTTTACGATAGGTCGGACTCCCCAAGCGCTGAGCTTCCGAGACGGGCAAGGGGAACACCAGGCCGCCGACCAGATCCTCGCCCTGCGTACGCACGCTGTAGTCGCCGAACAGGCGCACCTGGCGGCTGTGGGGCTCGAGGGGGTTGCGGGTGAAGGTGACGCCCGCCCCCGAACCGTCGCCGCGGTTGCCGAACACCATCCTCTGCACGATGACCGCCGTTCCCCACTCCTCGGCCACGCCGAGGTACTCCCGGTACATACGGGCCTGGGGCGCCTCCCACGACGTGAGCACGCGCCGAACGCACGTGATCACCTGGCGGAACGGGTCGTCGATGAAGACGGCGCCGAGTTCCCTGGCGCGGGCTTTGTAGGCGCGTGCGATCTCGCGCATCTGCTCGGGAGAGAAGTCGGCCTTGTGGGTCACCCCCAGCCGACTCTTGAAGTCGGTCATGATGCCGTCGAAGACGTCCCGATCGACTCCGCCGGACATGGCCCACGATTGCAGGAAGCGGCGGTAGGAGTCCCAAGTCGTCCAGGCGCGTCCCGGGGGAGCGGCAAGGGCCTCGGCCAGGGAATCGTTCAGACCTACGTTGATGAAGGTGACCATGAGGCCGGGCAGGCTGACGGCCGCCCCCGAGCGGATAGAGAGCAGCAGGGGCCGCGTAGGGTCGCCGAGACGCCGGCCGGTCGTGTGCTCGAGCCGGGTGATCGCCCGGCGCAGCCGGGAGATGGTGTCGTCGAAGAGCGGGCGATACGACATAGTCGGAAGGGTGGTGTAGAGCTCGGTAGTGAGGATGAAGCCCTCGGGCACGTGGTGCCCGTACTCTGCCAGGTGCTTCAAGCCCAGAGCCTTGGAACCGAGGGTGATCTGGTCGTCGGTAGAGGCATCGGGTTCGTGGATCCAGGAGACCAGCCTATCCGGGTCGTAGTTCATCATGCGGCTGAGGTCCTCGGGGGCCAGTCTACCGGCCAGAGTGGTCACTTCGCGCAGGCCGGCGGCCACATAGCGGTCGAAGGTCTGGAGGCCGAGGGCCGAGACCAACACTTCCCGCAACACCATCTCGGCGACGGCGTCGGGCGCGAGGTCGCGGAAGTCGCATTGGCGGGGATCGCAGTCCAAGATCGTCCGCAGTGCCTGGTCGTGGCTGAGCACCGACAGGCGACTGAGCTCGGATACCGCGGCGGCGATGAACTGAAAGATGTTCTGGTATTGGTAGAAGGTGAACGTGGCATACTGGGCGCTGGCATCCAGCAGGCGCAGGTTGGCGGAAAGGTTCTGAGAATGCACCCCGTCGACTGCCAAGGCGCGTTCGAACCGGTGCATGGTGGCCGACATGCGCCGCAGTGTCGCCCGAGTGAGGTAGCCCTCGGGGCCCTCGACAGCGGACGCGGCATCATCAAGAAGCCGTGCGACCAGTTGCTCCACGCGGAACGAAAGCCCGAGTGCGTCGCCCCTTGGCTCGCTATACGTGCCGTACATGCTTGGGATCCCCGCCGCGATGTGGCGCTTGTGGTAGATGTTCTCCACTCCTTCGGTCGGGCCTGGAGTGAGTATCAGGTCGCGGAGTCCCTCAAGCGCGTCCAGCGCCGCATCGAGGAGCACGTCACGGGTGGCGGTGGCGCCATCGGGACCCTGGGCGGCGGCTT
>CAZDGO010000304.1:0-3454 GCA_964504825.1 uncultured Gaiellales bacterium | reverse complement strand
GTACCTGGCGGGCGATCGACCCGAGATCGAGCCGCTGACCGCCGAGATCCGGCTCTTTGAGCGGGCCATGCTGGGCCTGCGCACGGCGGAAGGGGTGGGGGAGAACCAGGTGGCCCCGATACTGGATCAGGCGGCCCTCGGTCTCATGATCGACCGGGGCTACGTGCGAAGGGCCTATGCTACACTCACGTTGAGTCCGGAAGGCCTGGATTTATCCAATGCCATCCTGGCCACGATCCTCCGCCTGCCCGGCGAGCACCAGTCGATGTAAGGGGCGGTGCACCATGGTACTCACACTGCGACAGCAATCCATCCTCGATATGGTGGCCGAGCGGTATATCCGCACCGGAGCGCCCGTCTCTTCCAAGGATGTCGCGTCTGCCGCCCGCTTCAAAGTCTCGCCTTCGACCATTCGCAACGAGTTCGCCGTGCTCGAGGAGATGGGCTATCTGACTCACCTGCACACGTCCGGTGGTCGCCAGCCCACCAACGAGGGTTTTCGGGATTTCGTCGGCCGCCTCATGCAGCTGAGTCATGGGCGTGACGCCGGCTTTTCGCCGGTCAACCTGTCTGGGCTGGCCAAGGAGGTCGAGGTCGCGCTGCAACAGACCAGTGAGGCCCTCTCCGAGGCCACCAATCTGTTGGCCTTAGTGGTCGCGCCTCGGGCAAGTGGTGCCCGCGTGCGCCACATAGAGCTGCTTCTGTTGCAGCCCAGCCTGGTCATGGTCGTCTTTATCCTCTCCACGGGCAGGGTCAGTAAACGGGTCATCGATTTTCCGCGCCCGGCCGACCCGGGGATGGTGGAATGGGCCCGCACCTACTTGAACGAGGTTATCGGCGAGCGCATGCTGACCGAACGTCTGGTCCGCCGAACCCTCGACAGCGTCGAGATCTCGGTGAAGGAGAGGGAGTTCCTACACCTTCTCAGACCGGCCATGGACGCGCTCCTCGACGAACAGTCCGAGGAAGCTCTCTACGTGGGCGGTGCGGCCAGGCTGCTGGCAGAGTCACGCTTTCCGGATATGGGTGAGCTCCGTGAGGTGCTGCAGCTTCTCGAGGAGCGGTACCAGCTTCTGCGTTCGCTCCGCTCCGTGCTCCCCAACGGCAAGGTGGTGGTCAGGATCGGCGAGGAGCTGGAGCCGCCCTCATTGCGCCGGTTCGCTCTGGTTACCGCCTCGTACGGCCTGCCGCAGCGCAGTCTCGGCGCCGTGAGCGTGCTCGGGCCGGTGCGGATGGACTACGAATCCGCCATATCTACGGTGCGTAGCACCGCGCAGCTGCTATCCGCGTTCTTGGAGGACCGCTACGAATGAAGCGTGACTACTATGAGGTGATCGGCGTCTCGCGTCAGGCCGACATCCAGGAGATCAAGAAAGCCTACCGGCGGCTTGCCCGTGAGTTACACCCCGACATCAACGACCACGATCCCCAGGCTGAGGAGAAGTTCAAGGAAGCCACCGAGGCCTACGAGGTGCTGGGCGACGCGGAGAAGCGTGGCGTTTACGACACCTATGGTCACGAGGGATTGCGTGGAGCGGGCGACGGCCAAGGCTTCGATGGTTTCGGGGACCTGTCCGACCTCTTCAGCACCTTCTTCGGCGGCGACGTGTTCGGCGGTCGGGGCGGCCGACAGGCCGGCCCTGCTCCTGGTGGCGACGTGGCCATGGAGGTGCAGATAGACCTGCGCGAGGCCGCCTTCGGGGTGAAGAAGGAGATCGACGTCGACCTGCTCGACACTTGCCGCGAGTGCGGCGGCGCGGGCAGCACCGATCCGGACTCTATCCAGGCCTGCGCCGACTGCGCCGGGTCTGGCGTCAGACGCTCGGTACGACGCACCGCCTTCGGTCAGTTCGTGCAGACCGCACCGTGTCCCACCTGCCGCGGGGCCGGCCAGACCATCTCCGATCCCTGCCCCACGTGCCGGGGGGCGGGTCGCGCGACGCGTTCAAAGACCATCTCGGTGGATATCCCCTCCGGCATCAGCGACGGACAGCGCATCCGTTTGACGGGGCAAGGCCCGGCCGGGGAGCGCGGCGCGAGACCGGGAGACCTCTACGTTCACGTGACCGTGCTGCCCGATCCGGTGCTCGAGCGCGAAGGGGACGATATCCTCTACCAGCAGGATCTGACGATGGTGCAGGCCGCCCTGGGCGTCCATCTGACCATCCCGACCCTGGACGGTGACGAAGAGGTGGAGTTCGCGCCCGGCACCCAACCTCACGACGTGAAGGTGCTGCGCTCACGAGGCGTGCCGCACCTGCGCCATGGCGGGCGGGGCGACCAGCGGGTGATAGTGAACATCATGATCCCCCGAAGCCTCAACGATCGCCAGCGGGAACTGCTGACAGAGCTCGATGAATGTTGCGGCATGGAGCACTATGACGCCCAGCCCGAGGGCATCCTCCAGCGACTCAAACACTTCTTCGCCGGCTGATGGGTGCCGATCCCGCGGTCCGCGTCTCGGTCCCGACGGACTGGGCGGAAGTAGCGGGCGCGACGTTCATCGATCTGCTGGGTCCGTATCAAGAGGTGGAGGAGGCCGGTCAGTCGCATCTGGTCTTCTACCCCTTCCGGCATGGGGCGGGCTACGTGTCCGACGAGGAACTGCTCGCCGTGCTTCCGGCCGACGGTGCGCTGCGGAGCCGGGTGGTCATCGAGCGTGTACTCGTGCCCGAGGGATGGGAAGACGGATGGAAAGACCACTTCCGCCCGTTGACGGTCGGCCGCGTCTACGTGCGTCCACCGTGGGAGGTGCCACCGCCCGACGTGGGGCCCGGCGACGCCTCCGCGGCAGCCACGTCTCTTGACAGCGCCGGCGGTGCGCCCGCGACCGGGCCACTCCTGGACGTGGTGCTCACGCCCGGCCTCGCGTTCGGCACAGGGCTGCATCCCACCACCAGAGGGGTGCTGGCGCTCTTACAGGACGACGCTCCCGAGGGACCGCTGACCGACGCCGGCACGGGGTCGGGCATCCTCAGCATCGCGGCTGTCCTTCTGGGCTTCCGGCCGGTGCGCGCGTTCGACAACGATCCGCTCGCCGTGGAAGCGGCCCGCACCAACGCCGCCTCCAACGGGGTGGAGGTCGAAGTGCGGTTGTGCGATGTGACGGCGGCGCCTTCGGAATGGCTGGGGGGGACCACGGTGCTCGCCAACATGACCCTCGAGCCGGTGCGGGAGTTGCTGGGCCTGCTGCCGCAGGCGGGCGCGCCGGTGCTCCGCCTCCTTGCGGCGGGCATACTCGCCGGAGACCAGGAAGCCGAAGTGCTGGAGCGGGCCGCCGCGGCCGGCCTGCGGCCGGCGCGGCTCATCTACGAGGGTGAATGGGTGTCTCTCGACCTGCGCCCCGGCGAAGGCCACTGACATATGCCCCCCGCAAAGAAGAAGCAACGTATCACGAAGCAACGCGCGACGAAGCGCCCGAACCGGGCCGAGCGGCGCGCCCGCGCCGCGTCAC
>CAZDGO010000303.1:0-3486 GCA_964504825.1 uncultured Gaiellales bacterium | reverse complement strand
AAGTCATCAGGAATCGCCCGACCTTCTCGGTGTAAGCAAGACTCCCACACTGGCCACGCCAGGTCACAGCACGCCAAAATCAGGCATTTAGATACGAAATGGCCCGGCCATCTTGCCAACACTTGCCACCCTCGGCCACGGTTGGCCGAAATTTGGGTAGCAATCGGGTAGCAAAATCAGAGCCGAAATCTCATCTGCCACGCCGTGAAGTTACTTTTCCGGCGTCATTGATGCGCGCAGATGCCACTAAGTATAATCGAGATTATGCGGGGCGGGCCGCCGGCCCTCCCGAACTGTCCATTCTGAAGCAGTCCGTTCGTCTAAGGATCGGGACAGGACACGGGTTCGGTCCGCTTAGACAAAGGAGGACGCGATGAAGTACATGTTTCTTCTTTTCAACGAGGAGAGCGACACGCCGCCAACGCCGGAACAGATGGCACCGTGGCAGGCGTTTGGCGAGGAGGCGGCTAGGGTCGCCACGCAGGTAAGCGCGGAAGCGCTCCAGCCGTCCGCGGCAGCCTCCGTCGTGAGCGTGCGGAACCGCGAGACGATTGTCACCGACGGGCCGTTCATCGACACGAAGGAGCAGCTGGGTGGGTTCTACGTCTTCGACTGCGAGAACCTGGACGTCGCAATGGAGCTGGCGGCCAAGATCCCCTGGGCGCCGACGGGGCACATTGAGGTCCGGCCGGTGATGCAATTCGAGTAGGAGGTCGTCGCGGCGGGGACAGGAACCGGCCCTGAGGGTTTGCCTCCACCGCGCGGCGATCTGAAGTGGCGCCGTGCGGTGGAGGCGGTCGCCCACGAGCACTGGGCGCGCATCTACGCGTCGCTCGTCGGCACATGTGGCGGCGACTTCGAGCTCGCGGAAGACGCTTTTCAGGATGCGCTGGTCGTCGCGCTGGAGCGCTGGCCCGAGGACGGAGTTCCCGAGCGCGCGGAGGCGTGGATCCTCACCACTGCCCGCCGCAAGGCGATCGATCGGCTCCGGCGCGACCAGACGCTCCGACGCAAGCAGGAGGCTCTTCGGCGCCTGCTGGAGGTCGACCAGGCCGCGACGCGAGCGCCGATCAGCGGGCGTTCGGAGGAACCTGTGGACGACGATCGGTTACGTCTGATCTTCACCTGCTGCCATCCGGCACTCGCGGGCGAGGCGCAGGTCGCGCTGACTCTCCGGACTATCGCCGGGCTGGGGACCCATGAGATCGCCCGGGCGTTTCTTGTGCCTCAGGACACCATGGCGAAGCGGCTTGTGCGGGTGAAGCGGAAGATACGCGACGCGAAAATCCCTTACCAGGTGCCCGTTGACCGTCAGCTGCCTGATCGCCTTGCCAGCGTGCTCCACGTCATCTACTTGGTCTTCAATGAGGGCTATGCGGCCACTTCAGGTGAGCACCTGGTTAGGAGAGAGCTCTGTGACGAGGCGATCCGGCTCGGGCGGCTGCTGATGGAGCTTATGCCCGACGAGCCGGAGGTGCTCGGTCTGCTGGCGCTGATGACCCTGATTGACGCGCGGCGAGAGGCGCGCACCGATGCGGCAGGTGATCTTATCACTCTGGAGGAGCAGGACCGTTCGCAGTGGGATCGAGCCCGGATAGCGGAGGGCTCTGCTCTCGTCGAGCGTTCTCTGCGCATGCGCCGGCTGGGTCCCTTCCAGCTCCAGGCTGCGATCGCCGCCTTGCACGCGGAGCCCGAGCGGCCGGATGATGCCGACTGGCCCCAGGTTGCGTTGCTTTACGGCGAGCTGTATCGCTTTCTGCCTACCCCAGTGGTCAAGCTGAGCCGAGCCGCAGCCATAGGGATGGCCGTCGCTCCAGAGGCTGGCCTACGCCTGATCGACGAAATAGAGGCCGAAGGCTCGCTGACTCGGTACCACCTGCTACACGCGTCCCGAGGCGACCTGCTCCGGCGCGCTGGCCGCTTCGACGAGGCAACCGCCGCGTATCGCCGGGCCCTCGAACTCTGCTCGAACCCAGTCGAATCACGCTACCTCGAACGCCGACTACGCGAGGTGACGAGGTCGGAGGACTTGTGACCGTACAGGCGCATTTCTGAGAGAGATCTCTCAAGCTGTCCATCCGGACGCAGCCCGTTCGTCTAAGTGTCAGAAACCGAACCCAAGTAGGAGGTTACGCACTATGACGAAGACTATCGCCCTTGACCGGCCGTCTCCGGCGGCCGACTACCCCTTCGCCAGCCGTTACGTGAAGGTGAATGGACACAACATCCACTACATCGAAGAAGGCACCGGACAACCCGTGCTCTTCATTCACGGCAACCCGACGTCGTCGTACGTCTATCGCAACGTCATTCCCGCAGTGGCGGAGGCCACAAACAGGCGCTGCGTGGCGATAGACCTACTCGGATTCGGGAAGTCGGACAAGCCGGCCAACATCGACTACACACTTCCATTGTTCACGGAGATCATCACCGGCTTCGTTGAATCGCTGCGCCTGCGCGATATCATTCTGGTTGCGGAAGACTGGGGCGGCTTCTTAGGCACGTACGTCATGACCAAGCATCCTGACTGGTTCCAGTCTGCCGTTCTCATGGAGACGTTCCTCTGGCCCATGACGCGGATGCAGGGCATCAGCCTCGGCCCGGCGGACCTGGCCGCTTCCCGCCGTATGAAGACGACGCGTGTCGGCGGTGGGCACCCGGCATATCAGGTGATCGCCGACCCAGATGAAAAGAACCCCGATGCGCCCCGGCCTGCCGCCCAGCAGGACCCCTGGCACTACACGCTCGCCCGCATGGTCGACGCCTGCAACTCAGCGGGCATCCTGCCTTTCTACGGGCCGTTCGGCGCGATCGAGGACCCGCTGGCCTGTCAGTATCAGTTCCGGGCCGCGTTCTTGATGGGGTGCGTCGGAACCTGGACGCTCCACCCCAGCCAGATCGAGATCGCCAGGCGCGAGTTCAGCCCCACGGTTGAGGAGGTCAATACAGCCAAGCGCATCATCAAGGCGATGGGCGACGGGACGGGCACCGTGATGCTCGACGGAAGAATACAAGACGACGCGACGTTCAAACAGGCGCAGGTCATGGTCCAAACTGCCAGCCTGATTGCCAAGCGGGACCCGGAATACGCAAAGCTGTATGGGCTGGAGGGAAAGAGATGAGCGAGCTACCGAAGCCGCTGGCGGACATTTGGGCTAATCTGAGCGCGCAGCGTGCTCTGTTGATCGACCGGCTCACCGGGTTGGATGCTGAGGCGACGCTCCGCTCGCCAGGCCCCGGCGAGTGGAGCACGGCGCAGCTGGTTGATCATCTGCTGCTGGCCGAGGGGTTCACGAATGATTTCATGGCGGCGAGGCTGACCGAGGCAGCGGGCGCGGGCGAAGCGACCGGGTTTCCTGCGGGGCTGGAGGCGTTCGATCAGCTGCCGCCACCACTGGGCATGGAGGCGCCTCCCCCCATCCGACCTCAGAAGGAATTACCAGCGCTTGAGCTTATCGAGGCGCTGCGGGCGATGCGCGCGCGGTC
>CAZDGO010000302.1:0-3501 GCA_964504825.1 uncultured Gaiellales bacterium | reverse complement strand
TTGCCGGCGGCAAATGCGCTCGCCTGGATGTGGTAGGTGCCGAAGTCGACCCCAATCCACCAGAAGAGGCCGCCGAGCACCGGGTCCCGATAGATCGTCGCGGCCCGCAGGACCCAGAGTGTCAGAAGGGCACCGAGGAACGCGACGTGCATGCGCCTCGAGCGCAGGAGCACTCCGGCAGCGCGAAGGAGCGTCACCCCCGCCTCACCCTCTCTCGTGCGCCGCGCGGCGCCAAGAGCCTGCGCGGTGCCCGCTGACAACGGGAACCCGGGCGAAGAGCACACACGGGATCATGCTCGACTGTGACTGCGCTACCCTTTCGACCGCGGCACGGGCCACACCCGTCCGCACCAACCATGCAAGGAGGATGGATGCGCGTCCTCGTGACCGGTCACAACGGTTATATCGGCAGTGTGCTCGTCTCCGTGTTCGCGGAGGCCGGTCACCATGTCGTGGGCCTCGACAACTACCTCTTCGAGCGCTGCTCGATCGGCGACGAGGGCTCGCCTGTCGCCGAGGCGATCAGGGTCGACTTGCGTGATGTCGGCCCTGAGCATCTCGAGGGCATCGACGCGATCGTCCATCTCGCGGCCCTCTCGAACGACCCGCTCGGCAGCCTGGCCCCGGACATCACCTACGACATCAACCACAAGGCGTCCGTGCGTCTCGCCCAGCTGGCCCGCGATGCGGGCGTGGGGCGATTCCTCTACTCCTCGTCGTGCAGCATCTATGGCGCGTCGGGCGGCGAGGGCGCCGTTGACGAGACGGCACCGATGCAGCCGATCACCCCGTACGCCCGGTCGAAGGTCCTCGTCGAGGATGACCTTCATGGGCTCGCCGATGCCAGCTTCAGCCCGGTCTACCTCCGGAACGCGACTGCGTTCGGCTTTTCGCCGCGGCTAAGGACGGACCTGGTGCTCAACGATCTGGTCGCCTGGGCCTATCTCACGGGCGAGGTCCTGGTGCTGAGCGACGGAACACCGTGGCGGCCAATCGTCCATATCGAGGATATCTCCCGGGCCTTCCTGGCCGCCCTCGAGGCGCCGCGGGATGCCGTCCATGACCAGGCGTTCAATGTCGGGAGCGCGACGGAGAACTACCAGGTACGGGATCTCGCCGATATCGTGGCCGAGACCGTTTCCGGCAGCCGAATCGCCATCACCGGCGAGAGCGGCGGCGATGCGCGTTCGTACAGGGTCGATTTCTCGAAGATCGGTCGGCTGCTGCCGGCATTCGCCCCGACCTGGACCGCACGCGCGGGAGCCCAGGAGCTCCTCGATGCCTACCGACGCTACGGCCTAACCGAAGACGACAGCAAGGCGCGCTACAAGAGACTTGCCTGGCTGAAGCGGCTTCAGGCCGACGGCGAGGTAACGGAAACGCTCCGCTGGCGGGTGCCAGAGCCGGCGAAGGCCGTCTAGGGCCCGCCCTCCTCAATTGGCAAAGACACGTCGCACCACGAACCGAGCGTCGTCCGCCGAGATCCCGGTCGTGGTCCTCGCCGGCGGTCTGGGGACTCGCCTCCGGGAGGAGACCGAGCGCGTGCCGAAGCCGCTCGTCCAGATTGGCGAGCAGCCGATCCTGTGGCACGTCATGAAGACCTACGGCCACTACGGCCATCGCCGGTTCATCCTCTGCCTCGGTTACAAGAGCTGGCTCATCAAGCAGTACTTCCTCAACTACCGCGAGCAGTTTTCGGACTTCACGATCGGGCTCCATGGCGACCACGTTCCCGTGTTCCACAACAAGCTCGGCGACGAGGACTGGGCCGTGACTTGCGCCGAGACGGGGCTCATGACCGGAACGGGAGCGCGCCTGTGGCGCGTCCGGGACCACATCGACGCGGACACGTTCATGTTCACGTACGGGGACGGGATCGGCCGCGTCGACATCAAGGCCCTGCTGGAGTTCCACCGGGCCCAGGGCCGTATTGGCACGGTGACGGGCGTCCACCCGACATCCCGCTACGGCGAGATGCGGACCGAGGCCACGACCGTGGTCGAGTTCAATGAAAAGCCAACCCAGCCGGAGGGCTTCGTGAGCGGCGGCTTCTTCGTGCTGCAGCGCGAGATCTTCGACTACCTGAGCGACGACCCGAACCTGTTTTTCGAGCGGGAACCGCTCCAGCGGCTGGCGCGCGACGGGGAGCTTGCGGTATACACACACGAGGGCTTCTGGCTGGGAATGGACACGTTCCGCGACTTCACTCTCCTGAACGAGCTCTGGGAATCCGGTGAGGCACCCTGGAAAGTCTGGTCGGACTAGCGGGCGGAGGAATCCGAGGGCCCTGCGTCACGACGACTCAAATGTCTGGCGCTCCGGTGGGCCCGTTCCCGGTGGCGGTCATCTCCGACAAGCACCGGGCGTGAGCTCTCAATCATGTGTTCGTTCGCCAGACTCTGAAGATCTGGCCCCTCGTTGGGCTAGCGCTCTCAGGGAGATTTTCCATCGCAGGGTGCACGTAGCTGCCAAATGGAGCCGCGGCAAGGTCTTCGTGTTCCTCCAGCAGCTCTTTGAATGCCTGCTTCTCGCCGACGGTCCGCTCACGCGAGTCGAAGCTGACTGATCCCAGCCAATCGTCGAAAAAGACGATCGCCTGGTCCCTTATCAGAGGGACGCAGAAGTTCAGGGCCTCTCGCGTCGATGAGTACAAGTCGCAATCCACCATGATCACGCTGGCCTTCGCGATCGCGTGGTCCCGAGCGAACTGTTCGGTAAGCGTGTCCGAAAACCATCCCTTGACCAGCGTCGCGCGGGACCAGTCGACCTCTGCGCTGGTCAGGAATTGCCGTGCGAAGTCCTCGCCAATCGCGAATTGTCCGGGGCTCCAGAAGCCGCCACTCTCCCGCTCCGTTGCCGCAGCAGGCAACCCTTCAAAGGAGTCAAAACCGAACAGCCGGAGCCTATCGAAGCCGAGATCCCTTGTTGCCCGGTGCATGCACGCCATGGAGGCGCCGTGGTAAACGCCGAATTCCAGATAATCGCCCAAGTCATCGGGACTGCCCGTGTCCGCGAGGTAGCGCAGCGCTTCCCGGAACTTTTCCTCAAGCGCTGCTTCTGGAACAAGGCGTTCGCCAGCCGAAACGCGCAACTGCTCCTTACGCATCCGGGCCCAGCGCTGTACCCGCTGGGGGGCCAGCCCCAGCACCCGATAGGCCACGCCATGAAGTGGCAGGCGGCGCCAGATGGCTACAATTCCGTGGGCCAGATTGGGCCGGCGAGTACGTTGCAAACTCTTGCATCCCCGTAAGGTATCTGGTCGCGGACTGCGCTCGAACTCGGGCCGGTCGTCGGAATCCGGCGGGGCTGGTGCATTCGCCGATCGGGGACGCGGCAAGAGGCCTGTCCCATCATGGACCGCTAACCTACCGTTACGTAAGGGAGGCTATCACGTGGGCTGCGACCTACGTATTGCGGGTGCTCCGGACGCGCGACCCGGACGAGCTGCGCCGGCCTCCCGAAGGCCTGCGGGCCGAGCGGCTGGCTACTCGGCGTCTTGCG
>CAZDGO010000301.1:0-3533 GCA_964504825.1 uncultured Gaiellales bacterium | reverse complement strand
GATATCGGTTTGCTGGAGGCTATGAGACCGAATGAATCGGTGCTTGGCGGGGCCCATGGTCTGGTGGACGATGTCGATCGATTTCTTCTTGGGGTGGCAGAGGACACTCGGATCGATGCCGCCCTCTTCCGTACGTTGCCCGGTCTGCGGCGGGATGCCCAGATCGTGCTGAAGGAGACGTATGGGCACCTCAGCGGAGTGGCATTGTCGGCGGCCTCGCTCCGCGCACACCTGGCGGCGGCGCCGTTCGGGGTGCACCTGCTGGCCGACCGAGAACTCGAAGAAGCGATCGACCAGGCCGTCGCCCCGCTGAAACGCGAGGGCTCCCTTCCGGCGGAGGCCGTGATGGCCGCCGGGACGCTCCGGCGGCTGCTCGACGCGGGCGTCCCGGGTGGGGCCGTCAACCTGATGGAGCCGCAGAGCGATGATCGCCGGGCGGCCGAAGTGCCATACCCCCCATACCACGATCATCTCTTTCTGGGCCTGCAACTCGCCGCCTTGCAGGCGCGAACGGCCGATGGTTCCGCGCCGGGGTCGGTTCTCCCGGGAACGCCGGTCGACGTGCCGGGGAGCCTCCACCCGAGTGAGGTCATCACCGGTCTGGAGATCACCGTGCGGGACAAACAGCAGGAGGCCGATCTCCTCATTCTGGAGGATGAGGATCAAGAGCAAGATGGGGATGGTGACGGCGAGATCTTCACGTATAATGAGTGGGACACGGGGGTATCCGACTATCGCACCCGTTGGTGCACGGTCAGATGCCGCGTTCAGCCGCTGGGGGATCCGGATTTCGTGGCAGATACCGTGGAGCGGTATAAGGGGGAAGTGCTTTTGATCCGCCGACAGTTCGAGCGACTGCGGCCGGATCGCGTCAAGCGTTTCTTCCGCCAAGTGGACGGTGACGAGCTCGATATGGATGCCCTTACCGAGGCCGTCGTGGATCGGATGGCGGGTGTCCCGATGACCGACAACCTGTTCATCAGGCGGGACAAGAAGCAGCGTGATGTGGCCTGCCTCTTCCTGCTCGACATGAGCGACTCCACCGACCAATTGGTGGAGGGCGACCGCCGAGTGATAGACGTGGAGAAGGAGGGCCTAGTCTTGCTTTCGGAGGCTCTTGGTCAGTTAGACGACCAGTACGCGATCATGGGCTTTAGTAGCCGCGGGCGGAAGATGGTCGACATGTTCGTCGTGAAGGATTTCCCCGACGAGTTCGATGCCGACGTGGCGGCCCGCATCGGGGGGATCGCTCCCCTGGACTACACCCGTTTGGGCGCGGCTATCAGGCACGCTGCGCGGCATGTGGGCGCCCAGCCGGCGGCGGCCAAACTGCTGGTCATCTTGAGTGACGGACGCCCCTACGACATGGGCTACGGTGATATGCGTTACGCCATGGAAGATACGAAGATGGCCCTCTCCGAGGCCAGACGGGCCGGCGTTAGCCCATTCTGCATCACGGTGGACCCCAAAGGCCCCGACTATCTCGAGGATCTTTTCGGTGTGAACGGGTATACCGTCATACAGAATGTGGGGCATCTGCCCACCAAGCTGCCGCGAATCTACCGCAACCTGACCGTCTGAGGAGCATATGAAGGTCGTTCAGATAGCCGGTTTTCTGGGCAGCGGCAAGACCACCCTGCTGCTGCGGGTATCGCGTGCACTGGCCGAAGGCAAGGGCCTGAAAGTGGCCATGATAGTCAATGAGATCGGTGAGATCCCTGTCGACGGCAAGGTCATGGAAGAGTCGGGAATGAAGGTCATGGACATCGGCGGCGGATGCATCTGCTGCGAGGTGGCCGGCACGTTCGCCAAGACGATCGGCCAACTCTACAAGGAGTTTGGGCCCGATATCGTGCTCGTGGAACCCACCGGCGTGGCCATACCGCACCAGGTCAAGGCGGCAGCAGCTATGGGCGGCCGTTTCGCCAAGGTGGAGATCGGCCCGGTGATCGTGCTGTTTGACGCCACTCGGCCGGACGAGTTGCTCGATATGGAGCTGATGGGCCGCCTGGTGACCAGCCAACTGGCCGACGCCGACATCGTGGCCATCTCCAAGGTCGACGCGGTCTCCCCCGCCGAGCGAGAACGGTCGATGACCGCCGCGAGAGCAGTGATCCCGGGAGCTGAATTCATCGGAGTGTCGTCGGTCACAGGTGAAGGGATCGACGCCCTTGTAGCCCGCATCGTCGATGATCTTCAGCCGGGCGGCGCGGAGACGCGGGCGTGAGCACCGACGACGCCTGCTATACCGACCACGGGGTCAGCGGCTATGGGGTGGCCATCAAGTTCCACCACGAGGTTGCCGTGCAGCCCGCGGAGGTGGGCGATTTCTTGCGGGAGATGATGGACGACATCGCTCAGGATTGCGTGCAACGAGGAGCCCGGTTTATCGGGCACATCAAGTCGCATCTGGTATGCGCCGAGGGTAGCCTCAAAGCCGACACCATCGGCATCAACCACCCGGCGGCCATCCATGGTGAGCTGTCGCGCCCCGCTCAAGACCTGTATGTGGCCATCAACTCCATCGTGCAGGGCATCACCGAGGATCAGGTCATGGAGGCGACCCTGGGCGCAGCCCACCGGCTCGCCGAGCGCCACGGATTCCACGTGGTCAAAGAGAAGGAACACTTGTACTTCGACAAGTATGACTTCGCCAACGAAGGGGAGTATCTCGAACAGCTCCGCCTGCAGTTCGAGGCGGAGCCGGAAGCGTAGCGCGGGGGCCGGCCGATGGTGCGCGTGATATCGATCATCGGGTTGGTGGATTCGGGCAAGAGCAGCCTTATCCGGGTGCTCCTCGATGCTGTGCATGCCCGCGGTGAGTGTGGCGGAGTGGTGATCAACGACGCGGGCGCCGTGTCGCTCGACGTGCCGGAGATCACCGACCGGCACCCTGTGCGCACCATCGGGGGCGGTTGAATAGGGTGCAACGAAGCCGGGAGCTTCCAGACAGCGATCAAGTCCATGGCTCGAGACGACGGGGTGAGCGTGTTGTTCGCGGAACCGTCGGGCATCGTCATTCCGTTCGAACTGCGCACCGCCATCAGTGCGGCGGGGCGTGACGTGGCTGTGACCGTAGGCCCGGTGGTACTCTTGCTGAACGGGTCCGATTCGGAGATGCTGTTCGGCGAAGGGTTGGGTCACATCACCGCTCAGCAGATCGCGCAGGCGGATGTGGTGGCGATCACGAAGATCGACGCCGCCCTGGACACGGAGATCCTCCGTGTGGAGAAAGAGGTGGCGCGGCTGGCTTCCCAGACCTATCCGCACCACGTGAGCATGCAATCGGGCGAGGGTGTAGCCGTCCTCGTGGAATCCATACTCGGTCCCATGTCTTAAAGGAGGTTTCACGCAGGCGACGCCGAGACGGTTCGGCATGTCGCGACCCGCGGGGGGAGCGGGAATGAGCGTAGGCAGAGTAGGCCACAGAAACGAAGGGGTGGAAAATGGCTTTGAAGACAGGTGAGATGACGGGCCTTGAGCGCGTCGTCTCCGCACTTCAACACAAGGAAGCCGACCGCGTGCCGGCAGGC
>CAZDGO010000300.1:0-3548 GCA_964504825.1 uncultured Gaiellales bacterium | reverse complement strand
CGCACGAGATGGGCTTTGCGCGCGAGGTAGCCAGCCGAGTAGTATTCATGGACGCCGGAATGGTTGTGGAACAAGGGTCCGCCGCCCAAGTGTTCGACAACCCCCGTGATGACCGCACCCGCAAGTTCTTGACCGCCATCGCCAATCCGCAGGAAACGGTCGAAGAACAGGACACAACCATCCAACAGGGAGAGTGAGCAACGTGAAAGTGGTAGTGCTGGGCACCGGCTTCATTGGATCCATGGTAGTCGAAGAGCTGGCCAAGCATCCGGCTATCGATTCGCTCGACGCGGTTGACGGCGTTGCGGACACCGTTAACGCCTGCGTAGCCACAGCGGCCAATGCCAAGGTGCAGGGCAAAGTTGCGGACCTAGCAGCTCCCGGTGTCCTCGAGGGCCTGCTTGCCGGCGCCGACTTCGGCGTGGCGGCGCTTCCGCACTCGCTCAGCCTCCCGGCCATCCAGGCAGCCATTGTCTGCAAGTGCAACCTCCTGGACATGGTGGGCTCGCGCTTTCCCGAGAAGAAAGCGCTCGATGGAGCCGCGAAGGAAGCGGGCGTCCTGATCGTGCCCGGCACGGGCGTGGCTCCGGGTCTGGCCAACGTGCTGGCCGCCCGTGGAGTGGAACTGCTGGATGAGGCCGACCTGGCGGTTGTACTCTGCGGCGGCATCCCGCGACACCCGTTGCCCCCACTGGGATACCAGATCGTGTTCAGACTTGAAAGCGTGATGGGCCTGTACACCCGGCCCGGAGTGGCTATCGAAGGCGGCAAAGTGGTGCTGCTCCCGCCGCTCAGTAACCTCGAGCCGTGCACCTTCCCCGATCCGGTTGGCGAGTGCGAGACGGTGATCACCGACGCGCACGGCATGGCATACGTACTCGAAGGCAAGGTCGGTACGCTGTACGAGAAGACCGTCCGCTACAAGGGCCACTGGGGCCAGATGCAGACCCTGGCGGAACTCGGCTACCTGAACGAGGAGCCCATCGATGTGGACGGCGTCATGGTCAGTCCGCGGCGCTTCAGTATGGCGCTGCTGGAACCGCAGCTCAAGGGCGCGTCGGAAGAGGACATTACCGCGCTGCGGGTAACCGTGACCGGCAGGAAGGACGGCCGCCCCGCCGGCAACGAGTGGGAGATGGTGGACCTCTCCGACAAGGAGCGCGGCCTCACTTCCATGGCCAAGACCACCGGCTTCCCCACTGTGGTCATGGGTGAGATGCTGGCCGAAGGCCGCCTGCCCGAGCGCGGCGTTCTGGCCCCGGAGGAGCTGCTGGTGGGCGACCGGTTCGAACCGTTCCTGGCGGCGCTCAAGGGTAAGGGCATCGAGATTTCGCACCGCGCCTGGTAGGCGCTCCGCATACCCAGACACTGATCAGCAGCCGCGCTCCGACCGTAGGGGCCGACGGCCCCGACAGCGCCTCGCCGGGAACACGAGCCGCCTCTCCATCAAGAGATCAGTAGTTCCTGTTCAGCACAACGTGTCCCTCCGGATCGAGCACCTTCACCGTGTCGCCGTCGTTGTTCCAGACCGCGCTCACCGACATGTTCCAGTAGAGGTCGGCCTGTGTGTCGGTGCCCGAGCCCGTGCGTAGAGTGAACGTCTGCGCCTTCGGAAACACACGGTCGGGAAAGTCGTAGCGATGCCCGGTCTGGTCTTCGACGGCGTAACCCGCCAGGGTGCCGGCGACCAGAGCCTTAAACACGATGTACTCGTCGTTCGGGTTGTTGTTGTCGTTCCCCTCGGCGTTGTAGTGGATGCTGACAATCTCAAGGGGTGACCCAGCCGGTGCTCCCCACATGCCGCGCCGAGCAGCTTGGGCTTCATCCTGGGCCGCTTCAAGAACCTCGACGTACATCACGTTCGGCGGCACCGTATAGAGGGTGGCAAGCCCGAGGCGCAGCATCTCGGCGTTCGCGTTTGTGGAGCCCACCCAGACGAAGGCGAGCAGACGATCGTACTGGTCCCGCCGGACGACATCGAACTCGAGCCTGACGGTTTTGCCGCCAACAAGGCGGCTCAGGGCGGCAGTGGCTTCGGCGCTGAAGGCCTCGCCGGTCTCGGAGGTGTCGATCCCGACGAGGCGCACCGACTCATGGAGACCGTTGTAGATCACCCCGATCGTGTCTCCGTCGATCGCCTCGGTGACGGTGAAGCCTGCGTCGGGGGCTGCTAGAGTGGGCGCATCCTCGACAGTCGAAGTGGTCGGCGCCGCGGTCGTGGTGGTCGGCGCCTCTGCGGTCACCGGTCCAACTGTAGTTGGAGTCGAGCCGGCGGTCGCGGAATCGATCGTCGTTCCTACCGGAACGATCGCGGTCCTCTCGTCGTTCCCGGCCATGGCTGCGCCAATGACTATGAGGAGGATGAACACGCCACCGACGACGATGCCGGCCTTCTGCAACCCGCGTCTGCTTCTCCACCAGGAGACGGCCGGCTGCAGGTCAGGCATGTCCTGCTCGTGGTGTCATCCTCCGCCGGTACCGCCGTCCCATCCGTTCATCATGTCGTTCCATCCGTTCATCATCTCACTGCCTCCTCGAACCGCATGCTTTCGTGAGTTCGATGTATTCCTGGAAGCCGCCAGATCGAACCCCAAACCCTGTGCGTGGCGGGCCAAGGCATACTTTCGGCGTCGCTGGGGAACTAGCTACAGTGACGGAGTGGGGCGGGCCGACCGAAGGGCACGGACCGATGCGATTTGGCGAGTTCTCCCTGCGAAGCCAGAGGAATGCACATCGAGCGCGTCGCCCCTAGAGCGGCTCGTCGACTGACTGGGAAGGTGAGTCATATGCTGTGGACCATCGCAGTGGTACTGCTGATTCTGTGGGCCATCGGACTCATATCCGGGACCACAATCAGCGGGTTCATCCACATTCTGCTCGTGCTGGCCATCATCATGGTGCTGATCCGACTAATTCAAGGCCGACGAGTACTATGAGGGCCGAAAAGCAGGTCACACGGAGCACGTATCGCCGACCGGCAGCCTCGGTGGTCACCGATGTGCTGTGGATTCTGACCGCAGTCTTGGTAGTGCTACTCGGGTTCAGGTTCGCCCTGAAGATGTTCGGAGCCAACCCCGAGGCCGGATTCGTACGCTTTGTCTACAACCTCTCGGATGTGTTCATGGCGCCATTCAAGGCGGTGTTCTCGAGCGATCAAGTCTCGGGAAACGTGTTCGAGTGGAGCACTCTGGTAGCGATCGCCGTCTATGCCTTGGTGGCGTGGGGCATCGTCAGCCTGGTCGATGCGGTGGCCAGGCGGACCAGCGTCTCCGAGTTCGAGCAGACAGACGCCGTTGAGGGTAGCAACCCGCCACCGCCCAACCTGCCACCGCCCAGCCCGCCACCGCCGAACCCGCCGCCGCCCAGCCCGCCACCAGCCAACCCACCACCCAGTAGTCCGCCCCAGTAGCCCCCCCCAGGGAGCCCAGCGCCCGACACGGCACCAAGTCAGCGGCCCAGAAAACGTGGGTGCCGTCAGTCGCCAGCCAGGATCCTACCGGCGGCCATCTCGATGGCGCGGGTGCCGTACTCCTTGAGCTGGGAAGTGT
>CAZDGO010000299.1:0-3567 GCA_964504825.1 uncultured Gaiellales bacterium | reverse complement strand
GGAGTTCGCAGCCGCGTAGGGGGACAAATGATTAGCGACACGCACTTCTTCATGGCCCAGGCGGTGGCGCGTACACCGGTCCTGGCGGCGGTGCGTACACCGGTCCTGGCGGCGGTGCGTACACTGGCCCAGGTGGTGGTGGCGCATATACTGGCCCAGGCGGCGGTGCATACTCTGGGCCTGGTGGGCCTTGCTACTCCGGTCCTGGTGGTGGCGCTTACGATAAATGGAACCGACCCTCTCCCTACTGTCAGTAACGAGCCCGCAATCGTTTGGGTTGAAGCGGCCAATGACCCAGCCGATGGCGTAGGTCATTTCGGCTTCCACTCCCGCGCCAGCTTTTGCGCTTCGGCTATCTGCTCGGGCGTCATTTTGGATGCAACGAAATCCCGAGCCTTAATTGCCTTGTCGCGCTCTTCTTGGTTTGAAGCCGGACGCCGCGAAACGGCGAGATTTAGCCACATGTGCGCCCGAACGTAGTCCTGCGGGACGCCTTGACCGAGCGTATACATAACACCGAGAGATTGCTGGGCATTGACCTCTCCTTGCTCGGCAGCTAGGCGATGCCACTTGACTGCCTCGGCATAGTCCTGCGGGACGCCTTGGCCTTGCCTGTACATGTCGCCGAGACTCGACTGAGCATCGGCGTTGCCCTGCTCGGCAGCAAGGCGATACCACTTGACCGCCTCGGCATAGTCCTGCGGGACGCCCCAGCCCAAATAGTACATGTCGCCGAGATCGTTCTGGGCCGCGCCGAAGCCCTGCTCGGCAGCAAGGCGATACCACTTGACCGCCTCGGCATAGTTTCGCGGGACACCGAGGCCGAAACGGTACAACATGCCGAGAGGCCACTGGGCTGCGGCATCGCCCTGCTCGGCCAGCGGTCGCCACAGCCGCAGAGCGGTCGCATAGTCGCGGCGACCGTAAGCTGCCGCGCCATCCTCAACCGGCCCCGCAGCCGCTCCGCCCGTCAACATCACGGCGAGAACCACACCAACCAGAACGTGCTTCATCTGCCCCTCCCTTTGCAGCGATCACCCTCGCCGCGGGAGTAGGCTCCACCTGAGAACTTGACCCAATCACAAGCGAAGCCCTGCTCGACCAAGGGCGCAGCTGTGTCAGCCCCGTCCACGAAGCACTGGGCAACGATCCTGTCGTGGTTTGTTGGTTTCGAGCGCCCGTCACAAGGCGTCCCACTGCCGACCTGGACACAGCGAACGGCTTTACCCTCGACAAGCTTCCTTAGAGCCTCGGCGCTTTCGTGATAGCCAGGTTCGCCCTTCTCAGGTGCATCGATCCCGCAAATCCTGATCTTGTGGCAGGCGCTCGCGTCACACACCCACAAGGTGTCGCCGTCAACGGTCTTATCGACCGAACCGGAGAACTCGGCGGCATGGGCTGTGGCAGTAGCCAGCACTACAAGGAGCGCCACGCCGATGAGGAGCCGGTGGAAGCCACGGCTTACTCGCTGCGATGTGCTCATTGGACTATCCCCAGCCACTGAGCATAAGCACCATCGAAGCATGCGCGGTAGGCTACACAGCAATCAGCATGGGCTCGGCGCATTGCTATTGGCGCGGGGTCTCGAAAATCGAAATGGCGGTAAGCCCCTCGCCGGACTGAACGCTTACAACCATGTCTGCCGGGTAACCCGCCAATGTAGTACGATACATAGCCAACTGAGATACGCCTTGCGTGAATCGATCCAGCTCTTGCACCGAATACTTTGATTCCAGCATTGTTGTAGCCTCGGCAAAAGTTAGGCCGTTTACCGTTATCGTGCAGCTTCGACTGATCCCATCTACCGATTCTTTCCGGCCCAACATCACGAAAATAGGCTCACCGTCTACGCTCACTGCGTAACCGGCCTCATTGTCAGGCGACATGTTTCTCAATGCGTCGCGAGGGAGTTCCTGATGCTCGAACAACCGCACCTGCGCGTCGAAGATACTCCTATCCAGCCGCGTGGAGATGCAGAGCGCGTCAAATGCTCTGAGGGATCTGGAGACAGTCAACTCATCGCCTATTGCGAGACCATGGCTCAGCATGAGCGCCGCGGCCACAACGAGAGGGCGAGGCACCAACCGATGAAAGCCACGGCTTACTCGCTGCGATGAGCCCATTGGACGACCCCGCCAGTGAGCATATCACCCTCTAGATGACTGTCGGCGCGGTGATTTCCCGACACCCGGAGGACGCGTTCTCTCCTCGCTCTCATGGTCCTCGCAGCAGGTGGCCGCCGTTTAACCTCGGGTCCGCTTGTGGGGCTATAGCGGACGTCGTTTGGCAACGCAACTCGTGGATGACGGCGATTGCTACACGGTGAGCATCCCGTGGCGCTTCAAATCGTGGCTTAGAGGGGGGCTGGCGTTCGTGCTGGCCTCCCGTCCCTCAGTATGTTGAGGGCACCAGGCTTGGTGAGACGAAATTCATTCAAATTTGAAATTGCCGTTTAGCACTAATGCAATTGAAGGTCGGTCAAAGTGGGGTTGGTCAATTCCCAGATGCCCCGCAAGGGCCGGTTTCACGATGGCAGCCATGGGCGAAGTACGGAAGCGCGGACGAGCTGGCCGGGTCTTCCTCTACGTCTTCTATGGCTTCAACGTTTTGATGCTGTGGTGGTTGATTAGTTATTGGGGGACGGTCGGCCCAAGCCTCCACCAGACCGGAGCCGCAATCGGTACCACGCTCGGAACGAGTTTCATCATCTTCTTTTGGGCGCTCGGTTCGATCATTACCGGGCTCTTGGCTTTCTTCACCCGCGGAGAGCGCACTTACCTAGAAGTCGACCGAGACGACTTCCGAGCGTCCGGATCCGAGCAGATAAACTCCCCAAAGGCATTCGGAGGCGCTGCGGATGCAAGAGGGACAGGCGAGAGGCATACACAGTTTGGTCGGGGAGGACCTCCAGTCGTGGCGTCAAGTTCGACAGGGTGGTCTTGGAGCGGTGTTCTTTTCTGGGCTGCCCTCGTGATTATCGGGCTGATGTTTGTCGGAGCGGTCGGACAGATTATTGATCCGGAAAGAGCCAGGGCTAGACAAGAGGCCAGCGAAGTGAAGCAGCAGCAAACTGTCGCTCAAACTCCGAGAGCACCGATGAAAGAGGTCACAAGCAGAAAGGAAGAGGCGCCGTCCTTCTCGAATCTGCTAACCGTTGACAATATCCGCCTTGGCAATCTGACTGTAGATACGTTGGCCTACGTGACCGTCAGAATTCCGACCAAAATCGAGCATGTGAAGTGTGCCGTACGTGAGAGAGGCCGTTACCTTGGCGTCGGCGAGGGATATGATGCCTCGCCTCCTGCCACAGATATTTTGGTGACACTCCCCGGCCAGGACTACGGCTCTGGCTCATGGCTGAAGGCGGAATGCTCTTCGGAATAAGCAGCGCATAACCAGCGCGGCGAAGCCAGCAAGTAACGACGCCCATCCCCTGCTCACTATAGGTTGGTTGGTGACGTGGACGCCGGTAGGCAGTTTGCCGTCCAGTTTGCCGTCCAGATGGCCAAAAACATTTGGCTATATGGTGCCGTCGGGTAGGATTGAACTACCGACCCCGTCATTACC
>CAZDGO010000298.1:0-3568 GCA_964504825.1 uncultured Gaiellales bacterium | reverse complement strand
CGCAGCGCCTCGGCGTCAAGGAGTTCGGCGGTGCGGTCGTCACGGCGGGTTCCATCCTGGTGAGGCAGCGTGGCACTCGATTCCGTCCCGGCGTCAATGTGGGCATCGGCTCCGATGACACCCTGTTCGCCAAGATCGACGGTCTCGTGGTCTTCGCCGCCGGCAAAGCCGGGCGGAGCATCAGCGTCGTTCCGCAGTAGGATCACCCTCCGGGCCGTCTAGGCCCAACGAGCGATTCGCACATGTTCTCCGATCAGGCAAAGATCCACGTGACTGCCGGCAAGGGCGGGAACGGGTGCGCCTCGTTCCGAAGAGAGAAGCACGTCCCTCGTGGTGGCCCGGATGGTGGCGACGGCGGTCCCGGGGGCAGCGTCTACCTGGTCGGCGATCCCCAGATGCGGGATCTCAGTCCCTTCGTTCGGCGCGTGCACTTCAAGTCTGAGGTGGGCACGCATGGCGAGGGTTCCCGGCGAGACGGCGCCGCCGGTGTCGATCTGGAGATCCCCGTGCCGCTGGGCACCGTGGTCTGGCATGACGGCGAGGTCATCTCGGATGTGACCCGGCCGGAGCAGAAGGTGCTCGTGGCTACAGGGGGGCGCGGCGGTCTCGGCAACGTCCACTTCGTCAGTGCCACTCGTCAGGCGCCGCACTTCGCCGAGCGCGGAGACGAGGGCGAAGCCCTCTGGCTGGATCTAACGCTGAAGCTCATGGCCGATGTGGGTCTGGCCGGCCTCCCCAATGCGGGGAAGTCGTCTCTGCTCCGCCGCCTTTCGAACGCACGTCCCAAAGTGGCCGACTATCCGTTCACGACGCTGGAACCTCTGCTGGGGGTCGTTGAAGTGCCGGGCGACGAGGATCTGGTGTTCACGCTGGCGGATGTGCCCGGGCTGCTGGAGGGGGCAAGCGAGGGCGTGGGGCTGGGCCACGAGTTCCTCGCTCATCTCGAGCGCTGCCACCTACTTCTGCACGTGGTCGATGCCACCGGCTACTACGGAGCCGATCCGGAGGACAACTTCCGCACGATCTTGTCCGAGCTTGACGCCCACACCCCCGCACTGGGGCGGACGCCGCAGGTGGTGGTGTTGAACAAGGTCGATGCCATCGACGCCGCGACGCGCGAGCGGCGCGTGCGGTGCTTCCACGACCTGGTGCAGGGGCTGCGTGCCGCGGGCCATCCCGCCTACTCGTGGATGGTGGCCGAAGAGACTCCTCCCCCGGAGCGGATGGTATGGGAAGTGTCGGCCGCCACTGGGGAAGGGTTGGCCGCACTCGTGCGCTACGTGGGATTCCTGGTCGCTGCGCGTCGCGAGTCGGAACAACCACCGGGGTGGCCGGTTCCGGAGGGTGCGCTGCCGTCGCTTCACGCCCCTACCGACCCTGAGGCCCAAGTGGGTGCGCACATGGTCTATCGTCCCGCCGGTCTGGCCCAGGAAGGCTTCTCGGTGCACCGCGAGGACAACCACTTCGTTGTCGAAGGGGAGGCCGTCGAACGGATGGTGAAACGGTACGACCTGGAAAACGACCAGGCCATCCGGTACCTTGGCCGAAAGCTTGATCGTATGGGCGTCCATGGCGCACTGAGACAATCGGGCGCGGCGGCGGGCGACGAAGTGCATATCGCCGGCTTCGTCTTCGAATTCGATTAGGCTCTTATCGGCTGTCAGGAGGGGCGACGGATTGGCTGAGAAGGGGTCCACACGCACGATCGTGGTCAAGATCGGCTCGAGCACCCTCACCGACGAGCGGGGCAAGTTCCGCCTGGGTCCGATGGCCGGCCGGGTGGCGGAGATCTGCGAATTGCAGCGTCACGGGCACCGCTTGGTGCTGGTCTCGTCGGGGGCGGTCTCGTCGGGTATGGGCCTGCTCCGCTTGAATAGCCGCCCCACCGAGGTTGTCGACCAGCAGGCGGCGGCGGCCGTTGGTCAGGGGCATCTCTACCACGCCTACAGCCAACTCTTCGGGCACGAGGAGGTGCTGACGGCTCAAGTATTGCTCACTGCCTTCGACATCAGCGCCCGCGCTCAGTATCTGAATGCCCGCAACACGCTCCGTCGGCTGCTGGAGTGGGCGGTGGTGCCGATCATCAACGAGAACGACACCACCTCCACCGACGAACTCACGTTCGGTGACAACGACACCCTGGCCGCCCAGGTGGCTCTCTTGGTGAGAGCCGACCTGCTCGTGCTGCTCACCGACATGGAGGGTCTCTACACGGCGAATCCCCGCGACGATCCGTCTGCCACCTTGATGCACGTGGTCGAGAGCTTCGATGATCTGGCCGGCGTAGACACCGATTCCAAAGGCGAACTCGGGTTGGGTGGCATGAGCAGTAAGGTGGGCGCCGCCCGCATCGCCACCAGTGGCGGAGTGGAGACGGTGATCGCGCGGGGCTCACGGCCTGGGGTGATCACTTCATGTGTGGAGCGCGAATTGGTCGGCACCCGGTTCGCGGCCCGTGACTTGGGACTAGGGGCTTTCAAACTGTGGCTGCTTCATGGGAAGCCCGTACGCGGCCGGGTGGTGGTGGACGAGGGCGCCGCTCGAGCATTGCTGCGCAACGGGAGCCTTCTTCCGGTAGGCGTGTCCGCCGTGAGCGGGAATTTCGTCGCCGGCGACGCGGTAGTGGTGGTCACTGAGGCGGGCGAAGAGGTGGCCAAAGGGGTGGTCGACTACTCGTGCGCGGAGCTGGACCAGGTGAAAGGCATGCGGAGCGACCAGGTGGCCACCCGTTTGCCGCAGGCCTCGCCGGAGGCCATCCATCGGGACTATCTCGTGTTGCTCGAGAGCAGTGGTGTCGAGCGTGGAGCGGGCCGATGGATCCGATAGAACGGATGCGCATGCGGGCAGGCTTTCGCTTGGGCATCATGGGGGGCACGTTCGACCCCATCCACATCGGTCACTTGGTCACGGCCGAAGAGGCGCGGCAGCAGTTCTCGCTCGACGAGATCCTCTTCATGCCCACGGGCATGCCTCCACATAAGACGCGCCAGGTGGCATCGGCGGAACTGCGGCACCTGATGGTGAGCATCGCCACGGCCACACACCCGCACTTTTGGGTGTCCCGCTATGAGATGGACGTCCCGGGGGTCGACTACACTGTCGACACCCTGACGCACATCTCGCGGAGGCTTTCCGCAGGCACCCAGGTCTTCTTCATCACCGGCGCCGATGCCGTTCTCGATATCTTGACGTGGAAGCAGCCGGAGCGTGTGCTCGAGCTGGCCGCCGTTATCGCGGCTACCAGGCCTGGGTATGACCTGGGCCGCCTCTCGGGGGTGCTTGCCGGTCTGGAATGTGGCGAACGCGTGCACGTGATGGAGATTCCCGCACTGGCCGTTTCGTCGAGCATGATCCGGGCGCGACTCATGCAAGGAAGAGGCTGCCGCTATCTAGTGCCTGAAGGCGTGGGGGAGCTGATCGAGAAGTCGGGCGTGTATGCGGATCCGGAGGCCGGCGTTTGGTCGGATGTGGGCGATATGGGGCTCGCAGGTGGCTGAGGACTCGTTCGCGGGGCAGGGCCTACCGGCGTCTGATCGGCGCAGCGGGCGGAGGGCGCGGCACTCCGCGG
>CAZDGO010000297.1:2302-3573 GCA_964504825.1 uncultured Gaiellales bacterium | reverse complement strand
GCGGTCGGCGCGTGTGTGCTCGGACCATGCCGGCCGCCGCGCGCTCCCCTACAGTGGCGCGCTCCCGCGCATACCCCAGGGCTGAGATCGAGTAGACATGTTCGTGCGCGCTGAGCCCCAGCAACGATGCCACCTGCGCCCGCCGCACCCCGCCACCGATCCAACACGTGCCCAGGCCCAGAGCGGTCGCCTCGAGAACGGCGGCCTCGGCTGTGTACCCGGCCCTCGCGGCCGCGTCGGGCAGGCGGCGGTCGCCCACGAAGACCAGGGCCGAGGGCGATGTCACCTTGCCGTAGACGCCCAGCAGCCATCCGGTGAAGATCGAGGGTGGCGCCTCGACAAGCACTACGACGCGTGCGCCCTCGAACGGGGCGAACTCACGACAGAAGGCCTCCAGGAACTCGGCTTCCACTCCGGCTATCGGCTGCGGTTCATACGCACGGCGGGAGCGTCGCATCCGCGCGGCCGCTGTCCAGCGGGCGACCGGCGGCACATGCTCAGGGGTGGCGGGCGAGTTCATGCCCGAATGGTACCGCGTTTTGGCCCGGCGTTCGGGTACACTACGCTGTTGTGAGAGGCCGGTCCGCGCTACGTCCGCAGACCGGTGTAGGCAAGATACGATCGGGGGGCTCGATGAATCTGTCGCACACGGGATCGAACGAAGCGCTTGAGACAAGGAACCGTTCGCGGGACGTCGCCGGCGGTTCGGGGGTCTGCACACGCTGCCTGGCCGACTGCCAGGGGAACTGCGACGTGTTCAAGTCGTCGTTCAGGGGACGCGAGGTCATCTACCCGGTGCCCTTCGGGGAGATGACGGCCGGGAGCGACAAAGAGTACCCCGTCGACTACTCCCATCTCAACATCCTCGGGTTCGCCCAGGGGGCCAAGGCCATCGACGAGGCCAATCCGGACAAGGCCATCTTCCCTGTGGTCGACACGACTGCGGTCTACGGTCATATGAACCCGGTGCGTATGCGCATGCCGGTGTTCACCGGGGCCCTCGGCTCCACCGACATAGCCCGCAAGTACTGGGATAGTTTCGCCATCGGAGCGGCCATCTCGGGGATCTCGGTGGTCGTGGGTGAGAACGTGTGCGGCATCGACCCGCAGGCGGAGTTCAACAAGGCCGGCAGGATAACCCGTTCGCCGGAGATGGAGCGCCGGATCAAGCTCTACAAAGAGTGGCAGGAGGACTTCGGCGACGTCATCGTGCAGATGAACGTGGAGGACACCAACTTCGGCGTGGCCGACTACGTGGTCGAGAAGCTCGG
>CAZDGO010000297.1:0-2202 GCA_964504825.1 uncultured Gaiellales bacterium | reverse complement strand
GCCTATGGCTACCCCGAGCTGGCGCGGGCCATCAAGTGGTCGTCGAAGGCCCGGGTCGACCTGGTGACCATCGACGGGTCGGGCGGGGGAACGGGCATGAGCCCCTGGCGGATGATGGAAGAGTGGGGCATCCCCACCTTCTACCTGCAGGCCATGGCCTATGAGTGCGCCAAGAGGCTGGCCACCCGGGGCGAGTGGACTCCCGACCTGGCTATGGGCGGGGGCTTCTCGACCGAGGACCACATAGTCAAGGTACTGGCCATGGGGGCGCCCTACTTCAAGGCGGTCTGCATGGGTCGGGCCATGATGATCCCCGGTTTCGTGGGCACCAACATCGAGGGACTCACGCGTAAAGGCGGTCGGGACGGACTGTGGAACGAGCTGCCGTCGGCGGTCAAGAAGTTCGGGCAGACGCCGGAGGAGATCTTCGTCACCTACTCCACACTCAAGGAGAAGTACGGCAAGAAGATCGACACCATGCCTTTGGGCGCCGTGGCCATCTACACCTTCGTCGACAAGCTGCGCACCGGTCTGACCCAGTTCATGGCCGGAGCCCGGAGCTTCCGCCTGGACACCTTGAATCGCGGGGACCTCGTCGCGTTGACGGAGGAGTCGGCCAAGGTCTCGGGCATCCCGTATGTGATGGACGCCGGCAAGGAAGAAGCAGAGCGTATTCTGGACAGCTGAGGTCGGCTCCATCGCGGCGCGGGGGCTCCGGGGCCGACCCCCGGGGTTCCCGTGCGCCTACAGGGCGATGGGCATCACGGGCACAGACGCGTCGGCCGACCAGAACGAGATCGACCACCAGGCGCTTCTGGCCGCGGTCAAGAGTGGAAGGATCAAGGCGCAGCAGGGAGTGTAGCGATCAAGCTCCTTCCGCGCCCAGGTGCTGGGCGAGTTCGTCCAAGGCGATGGCGGTGGTCTCGGCGGCGATGGGGTACGTCTCCCGCCCCGGATACACCACGAACCGGCGCTCGGGCTTGAGGTCGGCGCAGGCGGCGTGGAAGCCGCGCTCCGGTCTGGGTGAGAGGCTGCGCTTGACCTCCACGGCCCACAGGCGACCGTCGGGCAAGGCCAGTAGCAGGTCGATCTCGGCGCCGCCACTGGTGCGGTAGAAGTAGCCCTGGACGCCGCGCGGTGCTGAGGCAAGCAGATTCTCGATGACGAAACCCTCCCAGCTGGAGCCCACCACGGGATGACCCAGCAGGGTGTCTTTGTCGCCGATGGCGAGTAGCGCATGCAGCAGGCCGGTATCGCGCACGTAGACCTTAGGCGACTTGACCAGCCGTTTGCCCTGGTTGGCGTGCCACGCCGGCAGTCGCCGCACCAGCAGCAGGTCGGAGAGCAGATCGATGTAGGCCGCCGCGGTCTTGCCGTCCACACCAAGGTTGCGCGCCAGTTGTGCCACGTTGAGCAGGCCGCTTTGATGATGGGCGAGCATGGTCCAGAAGCGGCGTAGGGTTTCAGCGGCAATCCGCGGGCCGAATTGCGGGATATCGCGCTCCAGGTAGGTGCGAATGAAGTCTTCCCGCCAGCGCAAACTTTGGGCGTCGTTAGCAGCGAGAAAGCTTTCCGGGAAACCGCCGCGCAGCCATAGGCGGTCGATCGGCATCTCCACCGGCTGCCGGTGGATCTCGAGCACGGAGAAGGGGCTCAATTCCAGATAGCTGATGCGCCCAGCCAGGGTTTCGCCAGACTGCTTGAGCAGGTCGAGCGAGGCCGAACCCAACAACAGGTACATCCCGTTGCGATGACCGGAACGGCGGGCGTGATCGATCAGGCCGCGCAGCACCGGGAACAGGCCGGGAGCGCGGTGCACCTCATCGAGGATCACCAGCCGTCCGAGATGATCGGCCAGATACAGTTCGGGTTCGCTCAGTTTGGCGCGATCGCGCTCCGATTCGAGATCGAGATACAGGGCCTGCTGCGCTTCGACTTCAGCCAGGGCCAGCGTCGTCTTGCCCGCCTGCCGCGGTCCGAGCAAAGCCACAGCGGGCACCTCTTGGAGGCGCTGGTGGAGTTCGGAGGCCAGCCTGCGCTCAATCATGTGTGTGCAAGTATGGAGTGTAGTTACTGGATTTGCAAGGTTATACGAGCCTCGGCTTCTCCAGGCACAGGTCCACCAGCTCGTCGATGACCGCCGTGCCGGCGCACATCACCGTGTCGGCCCCGCCCCAGTAGATCTTCACTGTGCCGTCGTCC
>CAZDGO010000296.1:0-3578 GCA_964504825.1 uncultured Gaiellales bacterium | reverse complement strand
CATGAGGATGTTGGTGGTAAGCAGGCCGGTGGGGTGGAACTGCACGAACTCCATGTCCTTGAGAGGCACGCCCGCGTGGTAGGCCATCGCCATGCCGTAGCCCGTGGAGATGATCGCATTGGTGGAGTTGCCGTAGGTGCGCCCGGCGCCGCCGGTGGCCATTATCACGGCTTCGGCTTCGAAGGCCTGGAACCCGCCCTTGATCATGTCGTAGGCCACCACGCCCCGGCAGACACCGTCGTCGACGATTAACCGGGTGACGAACCACTCCACGTACATGGGCACTCCGGCCTGGACAGCCCGCTCGACCATGGTGTGCAACATGTAGTGGCCGGTCTTGTCGGCTCCGTAGCAGGTGCGCGGATAGCCGGCGCCCCCGAAGGGCCTCTGAGCGATGGTGCCGTCGTCGAAGCGGCTGAACGGGCACCCCCAGTGCTCCATCTCGTAGATGATGGGGATGGCGTCTTTGGTCATCTGAGCCACGGCGTCCTGGTCGGCCAGGTAGTCGGAACCCTTCACCGTGTCGAAGGCGTGCTTCTCCCAGGTGTCGTCCGATGACTCCGGGTGGTTGGCCAGCGCCGCGTTTACTCCACCCTGCGCCGCTCCCGAATGGCTGCGCCCCGGCCACACCTGAGACAGCACGGCCACATCCACGCCCGCCGCCTTGGCTTCCACGGCCGCCCGCAGGCCGGCCAAGCCGCCGCCGACGACGATGAGATCGTGGTAGATCATGCTCGACACTCCTCGCCTACGACGTCAGCCACGGCCAGAGCGCCCACGTGCCGTAGCCGAACGCGCCCAGTCCGACGATCCACATGACGATGGTGAGGGCGGTCTTGCGCCCACCGGTAAAACCGTAGTCGAGCAGCACCATGCGCACGCCGTTCAGAGCGTGAAAGAGCCCGGCTGCCAACAGGGCGAAGTCGACCACGATGAAGCCCACCGAGGAGAGTCGCCCGGCCACGTTGTCGTAGCTGAGCGACCCCAGGTTGACGATATGCAGGGAGAACAGGTGCACCGCGAGGCCCAGCAACAGGACGACCGCGGTGACGCGTTGCAGCAGCCAAGGCCACATGCCACCTGCGTGCTCTTCGATGATCTCTTGTCGCACGATCGCCCCTCCCGCCTTAGATGATGAACGAGAGGGCCGTCATGGCGAACAGGCCCAAGCAGACGACGCCCGCGCCCATGACCGCATAATAGACGGTCTTGTGCCCCCGGATGCCTACCCCCATATCCATGAGGAGCACCCTGATGCCGTTGAACCCGTGGTAGAGCACCGCTCCTATAAGCGCCACGTCGAGCAGAACGAAGAGCGGGCTCTCGAGAGTCCTGAACAGCCGGTCGAACGCTGCCTGCCCCTGCACATGCCCCTGGGAGATCACCCCGATGTGGGCGAAGAGGTAGACCACGAGCACCAGACCGCTGATGCGGTGCAACAGCCAGGCCCACATGCCGGTACCCTTCCAGAGACCGGCGCCAACGTTCGCGGTCTCCCGGTTCTTCTCGGTCACCCTGTCGCCCCCTTCCTTCGCGCAATGCGGCTCACGAGGCCGCCACCTCGTACTGCCGGCGCCCCTCCTCGTAAAGGTCGCCGCCGTAGATGTCGTTGACCACGATCACGGGGAAATCGACCACGTCGAGTTCGCGGACCGCCTCCGGACCCAGATCGTCCCACGCCACCACGCGAGCGCCGGTCACCCGCTGCGCGCCCAAGGCGGCCGCTCCGCCCACCACGGCGAAGTACACCGCCCGGTTCCGCAGGATGGCCTCCTTCACCGCCGGGCTACGATATCCCTTGCCGATCATGCCTTTCAAGCCGAGATCGAGCAGACGCGGGGTGTACGCGTCCATGCGGCCCGACGTGGTCGGTCCGATGGAGCCGATGGGCCTGCCCGGCTTGGCCGGGGAAGGGCCGGCGTAGTAGATCACCCGACCGGCGATATCGAATGGCAGCGGCCCGCCTTTGTCGAGCAACTCCACCATGCGCTTGTGGGCGGCGTCGCGGGCGGTCAGCACGATGCCGGTAAGCAGCACGCGGTCGCCGGACCGCAATTCAGCCACCGCCTCGTCGGTGAGGGGAGTAGCAAGCGTCTTCTCCATCAGAGCACCACCTCCTTGTGTCGCGCGGAGTGGCACTGGATGTTCACCGCCACCGGCATGGACGCGATGTGGGCCGGAGCTTCCTCTACGAACACATCCATGACCGTGATGCGCCCGCCCAATCCCTGGGGCCCGATGCCCAGACGGTTGCACCGCTCCTCGACCTCGTCCTCCAGCTCCGCCAGGCGCGGCACCAGGTTCGCGGAACCTATCGAGCGCACGAGCGCCTTCTTCGCCAGGTACGCCACCCGCTCGAAGGTGCCTCCCACGCCCACGCCGACCACCATAGGCGGACAGGCGTTAGGGCCGGCTTTGCCGACAGTATCGACCACGAAATCGACCACGGCCTCACGGCCCTGAGAGGGCTTCAGCATGGCGAGGGCGCTCATGTTCTCGGCGCCCCCTCCCTTCGGCACCACGGTCAGCTTCACCCGGTCGCCGGGCACGATGCGCGTGTGCAGGATGGCCGGCGTGTTGTTACCGGTGTTCGTGCGCTCGGCGAAGGGAGCCTCCACCGCCGACTTCCGCAGGTAGCCGTCGGTATAGCCCCGGCTCACGCCTTCGTTCACGGCGTCTTCGATGCTGCCGCCGACGAAGTGCACGTCCTGACCGACCTCGAGGAAGATGACGGTGAGGCCGGTGTCCTGACACAGAGGCATGGCCTCCCGCCGGGCGATCTCGGCGTTCTCGAGCAGCTGGCGGAAGACGTCGCGCCCGGCCTCCGACTCCTCCCGCTCGAGGGCGGTTCGGAAGAAGGCCACCACGTCGTCGCCCAGGTTGTAGCAGGCGTCCATAGAGAGATCGGCCACCGCGCGGGTGACGTCGGCTACATCGAGTTCCCTCATCGCGAACGTCTCCTGACCTCAGCCTCCTCTATGGCTCGTTTCAAAATGAAGCCTTGGGCGCTATGGCGCACTGGACGGCGCGATGCTTCGTCCTCGGTCGCGCCCGTAGCGCTGCTACGCTCACTCCCTGCGTCCTTGCCTTGCACTCGTCCATCGCGCCCTATCTTCGAATCGTCATTCTGAAACGAGCCCTTAGTCCAACTCGCAGCCCATGATGCCGACCGGCGCTCCGGGACCGGCAGAGCCGACCGGAACCTGCCTCAGGAGTTCCATCGTGTGTAGTCTGACCCACTCGGGGTCCTTGGGATCCCGGGCCACGCCGCTCTCGATGGCTGCTCGGGCCACCGCGGCCGCCACCGCCGGAGCGATGTGCAGATCGAAGGCTTCCGGCATCACGTGGTCGAACGAGAGCTCGTCTCCTACCAGATCGGCCAGAGCGTGGGCGGCGGCGATCTTCATCGTCTCGTTGATGTCCGAAGCCCGCACGTCGAGGGCGCCCCGGAATATGCCGGGGAATCCCAGCACGTTGTTGACCTGATTGGGATAGTCGCTGCGTCCGGTGCCCACGACGGCGGCGCCGGCGGCCTTGGCCACGTCGGGCAGTATCTCCGGATCGGGGTTGGCCATGGC
>CAZDGO010000295.1:0-3592 GCA_964504825.1 uncultured Gaiellales bacterium | reverse complement strand
CGCCGTCGCGTGACTTTCTCCGCCCTCCTTGATGCCTGTGTCCTCTACCCTGTGGACCTGCGTGATCTCCTTCTTCGTTTGGCTGAGAAGGGGCTCTTCCGAGTTCTGTGGACAGACGAGATCCTGGAAGAGATGCGGCGTAACATCGTGCAGAACCACTCGGAGCTTGTACCCCAGCGGCTAGACAGAACCATCGATTTGATGAACCAGGCCTTCGAGGATGCGGCCGTAGCGGACTACCAGGGGCTTGTCGACGCAATGACGAATCATGTCGACGACCGGCATGTCCTGGCCGCGGCCGTCCGCGGGCGGGCGGACGTCATTGTGACACAGAACCTCAGGCACTTCCCTTCAGAGGCCTGCGATCCGTATGGGATCGACATCCAGTCGGTGGACGGGTTCCTTCTCCATGCATTTCTCCTTGCTCCCGAGACGGTGGTGCTCGCAATGAACGAGCAGGTGCAGGACAACCGAAGGTCGCCTCAGACGCTCCGTGACTTGCTGGTCCGAGTCGAGCGTGTTGCCCCTGAGTTTGCACAGGCCGTCCGAGAACACGTGGGCCGAGCGATGCGGTGAGGGCAACAAGTTCCGTCTTGCGCGCGATCCCTTCACTTGCTTATCCGCGCATAAAGCACTACTCTCGGTAGTGTCAACTGCGCAAAGGAGCAAGTCGTGCGGTCCGAAGTCTTCTTCGACACACATCCGGTCTTCTCGCTTGACGAGTTCCATGCGGCTCGGGTGGGGTCCGGCGCCAAGCTCAGCACGAGCAAGAACCTGCTCGCGAAGCACGTCGCGTCAGGTCGGTTCGTTCGCGTGCGGCGCGGCCTCTACGCAACGGTTCCCCGGGGCGTGTCTCCCGACCTTATGACGGTCGACCCCTACCTGCTCGCCGGCCATCTCGCGCCGGACGCGGTCGTCGCGTACCACGCTGCTCTGCAGTTCTTCGGCAAGACGTACTCGGTGTGGAGCCGTTTCCACTATCTGACCCGTGATCGCCGGCGAACGACAGTGGTCCAGGGTGCGGAATTCGTTCCGGTCCAGGATCCCGCGCCCCTGCGCGTCTTGGCAGACCGCGGGGGCGACATGGTGGAACGTCCCCACGCTGGAGGCCTCGTCCGGGTCACGACCCTCGAGCGCGCCATGGTCGATGTTCTGCACGAGCCCGAACGAGCGGGCGGGTGGGAAGAGGTCTGGCGCTCCTTGGAGATGATCGAGTACCTCGATCTGGACGCCGTTGTCACGCACGCGCTTGCGCTCGGCTCTGCGCTCACGGTTGCGCGCGTGGGTTTCTTCCTCCAGCAACATGCTGAGGTGCTCATGGTCGAACAGGGGTACTTCGAAACCCTTCGCGGTCACACTCCCCGGCAGCCGCGGTATCTGGATGCGACGCACACGTCTGGGAGACTCGTGCATCCCTGGAACCTTGTGGTGCCCGAGTACGTGCTGGAGCGTGGGTGGGAGGAGCATGGCTGATAGAGTCGCATGACCAGCTGGTGCGCGGCGCGGCCGAGGCGGGCTTCTCACCGGAGGCATATGAGAAGGTGGCTCGGCTCCTTGACCTCCTCGCCGGGCTGAATTCCCACCCATACGTCAGGGGGCGTCTCGCCCTGAAGGGGGGCACCGCTCTCAACCTGTTCGTGTTCGATGTGCCGCGCTTGTCCGTAGATATCGACCACTGAGGGAGGGATACGATGGAAGAGACGACGCTGGTCCCGATCCATCCCGGAGCGATCCTTCTGGAAGAGTTTCTTGAACCCTTCGGCATCAGTCAGTATCGGCTTGCCAAGAGCATCAGCGTGCCCCCGCGGCGCATCAACGAGATCGTGCACGGCAAACGGTCCATCACTGCCGACACCGCGCTTCGTCTGGCGAGGTTCTTCGGCACTACGGAGAGGTTCTGGTTGAACCTTCAGGTCAGGTACGACCTCGAGGTGGAGAAGGGCCGTCTCTCCGGTGTGCTGGAGCGCGACGTTTTGGTGTACCGGGCTGCCGTGTAAATCCACGGACCCCGCGAAACCACACCTCTCCTCAAGGGACTGCAGTTATGAGCACTGACGCGTCGCCCACCCGCCGAGTCCTCCTGATACCCGACCATCACCAGACGCAGCAATTGCTGTGGGTCGACATCCGCGACCCAGGCGGCCGCCTGCGGCTCCGCGAGGATCTCGCTCCGGCCGACCTGACCGCTTCCGTGTACCTGGCGAACGCGCGTCTGTTTCTCAGCTTGACGGGCGAATCAGGCATCCCTGTCACGGCCAAGGGCAACCTGAGCCGTGCATTTGTCCTCGCAATGAACGAGCGCATGCGTTTCTCGGAGCACGACGGCGAGTGGCGACCGTACATCAAAGTGCATAAGGAGGACGACGTGTGGCCCCTGCACATCCTCCGGGTCGTCCTGACTGTAGGAGGGGTCGTCCGCAAGTATCGAGGGCGCTTCCTCGTCACCAAGAGGGGCGCCAAGCTGGCGGCGGACGAGAGGGCGGGCGCTCTCCAGGCTCATCTCGTGCGCACGTTCTTCGGCGCGTTCAACCTCAGCTACCTGGACGGCTTCCGCGACGATTCCACCTTTCAGACCACCGTGGCCTACAGCCTATGGATGATGAGGCGCATCGGCAATGAATGGATGGCGCCCGAGCGGCTGCGGGAGCTCGCCCAGCTCGGGTTGCGTTTCATGGAGGAGACCGACGAAGGGGGGCGGAATGATCGTCAGTGGATCTTCGACCGCCGTCTCCTCCGTCCGCTCGAGAACTTCGGGCTGCTGGAGACGAGGCTCGGCACTCCCTTGGTCGGTGGAGGCGGCCTGTCCCACAAGCAGTACGAAGTGCGCAAGACGGCTTTGTACGACCGGTTCATCGCCTTCGAGCTCGGAGGCGATTGAGGCGTCATCGACGCTTTGATCGCTGTGCGCTCTACCTGGGGCTCTTCGGTCGAGAGTCCGGCACCGAGGATTCTGCGGGGCGCCACCTGAGCACCGGCTCCCGGGCCGCCTTGGTCTCATCCGGCCGGCGCACCGGGGTGGTATGAGGGGCATCCAGGACCACTTGCGGAGTCTCGGTGATCTCCCGGTCGATCTCGTCCATCGCGGCGACGAAGGCATCGAGGGTGCGCAGGTCTTCGCTCTCGGTGGGCTCGATCATGAGGGCCTCAGGCACGATCAACGGGAAGTAGGTCGTGGGAGCGTGCACGCCGAAGTCGAGTAGGCGCTTGGCGATGTCCCCGGCGCCGACCCCCAGATGGTGCTGCCTAGCGGCGGAGGCCACGAACTCGTGCATGCAGGTGCGGTCGTGGGGCACGTCGTAGCGGTCGCGCAGGCGCACGCGCAGGTAGTTGGCGTTCAATACGGCATCCTCCGAAGCGCGGGTGAGCCCGTCAGCGCCCATGCTCAGGATGTACGTATAGGCACGCACCAACACCGCGATATTCCCGTAGAAGCCCTTCACCCGGCCGATGGAGCGGGGGCGGTCGTAGTCGAAGAAGGCGCCGCCTTCCCGGCGAGCCAGCAGGGGCACCGGCAGATAGGGCTCGAGTAGCTCACCCACAGCTACGGGTCCCGCGCCTGGTCCGCCACCCCCGTGCGGGGTGGAGAAGGTCT
>CAZDGO010000294.1:0-3602 GCA_964504825.1 uncultured Gaiellales bacterium | reverse complement strand
ATCGATCTCTTACTCATTGTCACCATCACCTCTTGTCCGTTTACAGTGCGGCCCCCAAGGGCTCTGCCGGTTATTGGACACAAACCGGCTTACCGCTCCATTAAACGAGCCGCTCCGCCTCGAGACCACCTAAATGAGAGGATTCTCATCGAACCGTGAGAGCTTTCTCATCAGGGTGAAGTGGAGCTAGCAAGGAATGGCGGCGTACAACGAGACCGGGTCAGGCGCATGCGCCGACGATCGGGCTCTGGGCAAGGGGAACAGCACGCGCCATAGACGAGGCGGGGAAGATCCGCAGCGAGAGACAGACGGCTTCGACCAAGCGCGGATCGTCGAGGGCGGTCAGCATCAGCGCATCAGAAGGCGTGAACATGAAACGCGGCGGAATCGGTCACAGGAGTAGCCTGCCAACAGGCATTGGGCGTCGTACGCCAGGTGGCCGACGATCGGCTCTGCAGCGACGGTCGAGAGGCGAAGGCACGGATCCAATCCGCCCGCAGTGAGAGGTAAGGGCGCTCCGCCGCATCGCCGACAAGTAGCTCGCGGGCGCCTGCAAAACGCCACAACGTGCCGCCGATGGGTATGCAGCCTGCGTGACGCTCCATTGGGTGCGGAGTTCAACCAGGGTGTTCCGGTGCAGGCAGTCGATGCGAAACTCGTCGTGCAAAGCTCTCCAGCGTGCGCCGGACGAAGATGCCGGTATCGTGTCCCCGCAATTGGAGTCCGTCTTCCGGTCTGCTAGAAGGCGCCGATAGCCCCTCGCGGGCCAGCACTCCGGCCATCCGCAGGCTCGAGAGCCCGGCGCCGACCACCACGACAACGAAATCGTTCCATTGCGCTTCGTCTCCCTGCGATCGTCAGTGTGTGGTCGACAAAAACTTTGCACGATAAAGTCGAGCGGCGCAGCAAGAGTGGCAGGATTGCGTACCTTGTGCCGAACCTACCTGCACCGGATCGAATCGATCAAGATCTCCATGTGGGCGAGGTAGTCCTCCAGTGCCCGCCGGCCGTCGTCCGCCAACCGGTATTCGGTCTTGGGAACGCGTCCCTCGAAGGATTTGGTGCAGGATATGTAGCCGCCCTCTTCCAGCCTGCGGGCGTGTACGCTCAGATTGCCGTCGGAAGTGTCCAGAATGCGGCGGAGTTCCGTGAAGGTCAAGCTGGCGTTCACCGCGAGTGCGCTGACGATTCCCAGGCGGACTCTCTCATGGATCAGTTTGTCGAGCTCACGTGACCTGCGTGCCGCTGCGCCCCCTCTGACGCCTGAGAGTGCGGGGCGGCCGGCGGGAGGCACGCTCTCGGGCCGGTTCTCGGCGGGAACCGAGGCAGCGCCGGACTCCCCCGACTTAGCCACCGTGGCTCCTGGCGATCCACAGACCAAAGGTCACGTGGAGCCCACCGAACCCCAGGCCGAGCAGAGGGTCTCCCCAGGAAGCGGGGGCGAAGAGCGCGACGGCTCCGAGGCCCATGAAGCAGGCGCCCATCACCGGCACCGGTTGCACGGAGAATACGCCCCCGGCGACGACGGCGGCGCCATAAAGCAAAAGCCACGTGCCGGCCACGAGCCCCACGGAGCCGGTCCGCACCAGGACGATGGACAGCGGCACGGCGGCTACAAGCGCGGGGGAGAGGGCGAGTGCGAACTTACGACCCGGACCTGTCGCAAGCGGCACGTCGGCTCTTCGCGCCTTGAGATACATCGACACTCCACCGACCGCCCCGGCCAGCGCTGCAGCGACCAACCAGGTGGCCAGCCAACCTCGAGTCCCGACCTGCAGGCCGGCGGCGACCGCGGCGATCGTCCCGATCGCCCCCATACCTACGCCTCCCCAGCCGGGAACGGCGGTGAAACTTCCGGCCGAAGCCATCGCACGCCGGATGTAGCGCAGGTTGTCGAGGGCACGATGGTCGAGTGCCACGACCGGCGGTGCGTCACCGCAGGGGTCGAGCGGTTGAGGGGGCGGAAGGGGCGTGACCGGATTCATGGGGCCAGCGTATCGCAGCTTTCAAGCGGTGACAAGTACTTTGTAAAAAGAAGTTGGTCGCCGCTCTGGTGCGGGGTTTGGAGTAGTCGCTCCAAGCAGTGATTCATCTGGCCATGGCCCCTTTCGAGCGCTAATATGGTGTGATGCCGTTCGTCACACTACAAACACCCAGCATGCGGTGCTCGACCCGCGCCGCGGCTTTGTTCGCGCAATCGCGGGCGCGACGGTCGAGCCGGACCTCACTGGTTCTTGCCATCTCGTTCGCGGTCGTTGTCCTGGTGTGGGCCGGCTGCGCCGGCGACGGCACACCCAACGCGCCCACCACCGATACTCCCGCGACAGACTCCTCAACGGTGGTGACCAGTGAACCCGGCATGACGACCACGTCGACACTTTTCGCCGGCTCGGGGCCGCCCGTCGGCGACGCCGACCTGCAGGTGGAGGTGGTCGCTACCGGTCTGGACGTGCCCTGGGAGATGCGTTTTCTCCCTGACGGCAACCTGGTGGTGACCGAACGCACCGGACGCATCGTCCGGGTGGACCCGACCACAGGCGCGGTGACTCCCCTCGGTGAGCTGCCTATCACCGCGAACGGCGAAAGCGGCCTGCTCGGCCTGGCCATCGACCCCGATTTCTCTACACAGCCGTACCTGTATGTCGCGTACACCCACGATGCAGGCGGCGGCCTCCAGAATCGCGTCAGCCGGCTCACGCTTCGCGGCGACGCCATCGGCGAAGAGAAGATACTGATCGACGGCATCCCCGCCGGTTCGATACACGACGGCAGCCGGGTCGCTTTCGGACCCGACGGCTTCCTGTGGGTGACCACAGGCGACGCCGGCCAGGGCAACTCCGCGCAGGACCGGGGTTCACTCGCCGGCAAGGTGCTTCGCATGGACCGCGCCGGGCGCCCCGCGACCGGTAACCCCTTCCCGGGCTCCTTGGTCTACTCCTACGGACACCGCAACCCCCAGGGCATCGCGTGGCTACCCGGAGATCCGCGGCCGTTCCTCACCGAGCACGGACCCGACAGGAACGACGAGATCAACCACGTGGAAGCAGGGGGTAACTTCGGTTGGCCAACCTTCGTAGGCACGGTCGGCAGGCCCGGCTTCGTCGACCCCATCTACACGTGGACTCCGACCATCGCTCCCGCCGGAGCCGTCTTCTACGAAGCGGACGCGATCGCGGGGTGGCGCGGTTCCTTGTTGTTCGTCACACTCAAGGAGCAGGATCTCCGCCGTCTTACGCCGGCCGGCAAAGCCTTGGCCGCCGTCTCCCACGAGGACATTCTGCTCGACGGCCGTTTCGGCCGCCTGCGCTCGATTGCCGTGGGACCGGACGGGGCCGTGTACCTGGGCACCAGCAACCGTGACGGGCGGGGGAGTCCGGGATCTGACGATGACCGCATCCTGAGGGTCACCGCGCGCTGACTTACGGGCAGGACGTGCAGCGTCGCCGGTGGGCACATATGTGGTGAAGAGGGTCGACGTGGACTACCTCGAGGGAGGGCAATGACCGAGCCCCTGCGAGAGGGCTACCGAATTCCGAGCCTCGCCCCAACCGGCGTTCCGCAGCTAATCCCCGTCTAGTCTGCACCTGAACGAAAAGTCCCTG
>CAZDGO010000293.1:0-3612 GCA_964504825.1 uncultured Gaiellales bacterium | reverse complement strand
GGGAGGGGCGGTGCGTGCTCACGTTGCCGTGGCGAGCACTAGGCGGATCACGCTGCCCCGCCGGGCTCCGAGCAGTTCCGCGGCGCTGGCGGCGTTCAGCGTGAGGCCGGCGTGGCCCCACGAATCCTGAAACAGACCGAGTTCGCCGGGCTTGAGGTCGGCGAAGGTGCGGACCACCCGAGCGGCCCAGGTGGGGTCCGGCTCTCCTTCCACCTGCACGCCGACCGTATCGGCGATCGGATCGACGCTGTCGAGGTCCAGACTGAGGGCAACGTTGCCGAAGCGATCGACTTCCACCACTTCGGTCCGCACCGCGTCGGGCAGTCGCTCGAGGAGCGCGGGCACGAGGGTGGCCAGGCTCTCCGACGGTATGGGCTCGGCCAGCACGGCCAGGGGTGAACCGCAGGCGAGAAGCGCGGCGGCCGGGGCGAAGAGGTCTCGCGCGTGAAAGGTCGATGAGAGTCCATTGACCGGAAGGGAAGCGGTCAATCGCACCCGTTCCGGGATCAGACGCCACGCCGAACCTATGCCACCCAGGGCTACCGCAGCGGGCCCGAGCAGGCCGTTGTCCGGCCCCACTAGGAGGTCGCCACGGTTCGTCAGGAGCACCAAGGGTCTGCGTTCGGTGCCCACACCGGGGTCGACCACGGCCAGGTGCACGGCGGGCGGCGCCAACGGGGCCACGCGGGCAAGCGTCATGGCGCCATCGCGCACGTCGCCCAGAGCCACCTCGTGGGAGACGTGGAGCACTCGAGCGTGAGGGCAGACCGCCACGAGTATGGCCTCACATGCGGCCGCGTAGCCACCCTGCCAACCGAAGTCACTGAGAAAAGTGATGAGTTCGTACCGCTCCACCAGCCGATTCTAGCATCACGGCCAAGGTCACGCCGATGGCGACGGGGGCGCCACCGTCTGCGGTCACGCGCCTCCGGGCGATTCCGTCATGCGAGATCGAGGTCGATGGATCCCTGCGCGGGCAAGAGTTCCATCAGCGTGTCGCCTCGGAGGGTGGCTATCGAGAATGAGAGTCGAGCCGCTCGGCCGACGGTCGTGTCGCCTCCTGGGGGCATCCGCAAGAATGCGAGGGGCAGGGCCACTTCGATGACCGTGTCGAAGGCGGCGCGGGGCTCTGGTGAGGGCGCCCACGGGCCTGGCTCATAGCCCGAAAGCGTCGACATCTTCGCGCCGACGCGCCCGGCGCCGTCCACCGCCAACGTCAGTTCGTGGGATGGTTCATACGCGCATACCGGCTCGGCTGCTCCATCGACGCAGGAGAGAAGGGCGAGAGACACCTTCATGCGTGTTCCCGCGGGGAATCCGCCCCGACCGGGGATAAGGAGTAGGTAGAGGTTCTCTTGGTCGTGTCCGAAGTGAACTTCGTCGAGGATCTGGGCCTCCGAGTTCTGCATGGCGCCGGCCCGCGGGGCCCGGCGGAAGCCGGCATGGGCCCACTCATCGGGTGACGTTACCCGGCCGTCGATGACGGGCGTGAAACGGTCCTTCGGCGGCGCGCCTTCTCGGGCGGAGTCGCGTGGCAGAAGGGGAGCGAAGAGATCGCTCGGCGGACTCTCGCCCAGGCAGCGATACGCATCCTGCAGGTGCCCGCGGAACGCGAGATCCCACAGGTAGTCGACCCCACTCTCTTGGTGGGTACTGAACCACCAGAACCAGTCGCTCCCTTCAGCGATCAGGATGTGACGCCACGCCTCATCCACATCGGCGACAGTGCGGTGATCCGCGACGGTGCGGTGATCCGCGGACGCCGCCCCACCATTGTCGGGCGCCGCTGGGCGATGCGCGGCCGCTTCGCGGCAGGCGGCGACACGATCCCGCGCCCGATGCAGAAGGTCCCACGCGGGGCCGTGCGCGGGATCGCCGATCCAGGTGGAGAAGTCGGCGAAGACCCAGGAGCCTGTGTGCAGCCAGGGAAGCTCCCGCTGAGGCGGGCTCTCGGCCAGGAACTCGCCCACGGCCGCGCAGCGGAAGCCGGGATCGCCTACCAGGGTCTCGTACAGCCGGCTGAGGAACTCGTGGCCGTTGTCCTGGTAGTACTCCCAGGCGTTCTCCCCGTCGAGGGCGATGGTGACCAGCCGGGGCTCTTCGCCTTCCGCCGCACTCTCCCGGATCTCGCGTAGGCGCACGATCAGATTCGCGGCCGCGTCCCGCGGGGCCCACGAGCGATAGGTGAAGCCGATGAGGTCCGACAGCACTCGGTCGCGGAACACGATGTCGAGACTGCGGCCCTCGCGCTCGAGCCGGTAGGGGTGGTAGAGCCGGTCTGGGTCCTGCACCCGTCCCCCGTCGGTGCGGGCGATGTCCTGTCCAAGGGAGCGACCAAGGATGCCTTCGTCGGCGATAGTCCAGGCCAGGCCGGCTTCGGTCAGCAAGGGCACGACGTCTTCCCCCACGCCCAGCTCGGAGCACCACATCCCCCGTGGAGGTCGGCCGAAGGTCGCCGTGTGATGTTCCATGGCGAGCCGGATCTGCTCGCGGGCGTCTTCGGGGTGCGCGAACCGTCGCGGGGGTAGCGGTGCGTCCAGCCGCGATATGCGCGACAGGTCGGTGTTGATCAACAGCGGCAGGATGGGGTGGAAGTAGGGAGAGGTAGTGAGTTCCACCCGGCCTTCCGCCTCGGCCCGGCGGTATGCGGGCAGGACGCGGGCCAGGATATCGGCCTGCGCCGCAGCGAGGATCTGCTTGTCGGCCTCAGTGAAGTCCCGGCCTCGAGAGACGAGGTCGGCGAGGGGCCCGTCGCGTAGGTGGACCGGGTCGAACCAGGCCAGCGTGAACCATATCTGTAGGTCGCGCAACTCGTCGAGGGAGAAGGCGGCGGCGCAGAGGTCGATGCCCCGGCCGAGGTACGCCTCCCTCTTGCGACTGAGTTCGAGGTAGCGAGGATAGCGCTGGGCACGCGGGTGCCCCGAGCGTTCGCACATGAGGTCCACGACGAACCCCCGCTCGTCGAGGTCGAGATCGGCGGCGGGTTTCATGGTGAGATCCCAGTAGAGATCGGTGAAGTCGCCGCGGGCGTAGTCGTCGAGCTGCTCCACCAGCGAAGGCACCAGGTTGAACGTCTGGTGCAGCGACGGATAGGAGGCGGTGATCTCCACCATGTCGAGGTAGTCTTTCAGCGCGTGCAGTCGTACCCAGGGCATATCGAACGAACCCTGCCGCGATCGTTTGTAGTACGGCTGGTGCATGTGCCACACGAAGGCGACGGAGAGGGGGGCGCTCACCCGGTCAAGACCTCCAGTCGCAGCCGGATCTGCAGGATGAACCCTTCCTGGAGGGAAATGGTCCAGGCGGGCAGCAGGGCGGTGCCTTGGTAGATGCGCTCGAAGCCGTCATCGCTCTGCGACACGGTGACGATGCCGTAGCGGTGCAGGCAGACCGGTCCGAAGTCGCCCCCGGCGGCGTCGCCCCCGTCTGTGTTGGCCTTCCAGCCGAGCCGCACGGCGAGTCCGCGCGCCTGGTCGACCAGCTCGACCGACCGGGCGCTCGGGTGAGAGGCGATGCCCGCGAGATGGGGGTGCGCGACGGCGGCTCCGTCGACCGTGACGTACCGCTCGGCCGACCAGCCCGCCAGCAATGTGAGGTCCACTTCGGGCGCAA